>NZ_JHVL01000007.1 GCF_000620125.1 Clostridiisalibacter paucivorans DSM 22131
AAATGTTTCCATTACAATTTTAAGTTTATCTTCTTTTCTCCATCTCTTAAGTCGATTAGGATTACTATTGGGTATTAATTTGCCTTCTATTCTAGCTTTTCTCTTCCACCCATAGATAGTGTTTGTAGATACTCCTGTTTCCTTAGATACCTGTGATACTTTTTTATTTATTGGCGGAGATATTTGCCTTAATATATCTTCAATGTATTCTTTATTATAGCTCTTATTTTTCATATAGATTGTCATCCTTTCTTTACTCACAATTATTATAACATCTATATGACAACTATTCTAACACAGGGGGATAAGCTAAAGCAATATCAACTAAACTGCCTGTTATTGTTGACACAAAAAGTTTGTTTGTTGCATTTTTGTGATAAAATAATATGTTTACATAAAAATAATATATAGATTTGATCGAATAAGCTAAAGTTAATATTGGCACTACAGTCCACGACAATATATATTTATCTTCTGTCATTAAAATAATTAACTCTTGGGAAAATAATCCAATTAATAAATAGATTATCGAATACGGTAATAGTAAAAATTTTGAAAAATCGACAATTTCTTTTTTGCTATTTTGTCTATTAGATTGCATTTGTTCATAAAACCAAGGAGAAAACGCTTTGTTAACAGCAACTTGAACTGTATCAATTATTATTGAAAATTGGACTGCAATACCATATAAACCTACCGATGCTAAAGTTCCATTGAAATTAATAAAAATTCTAGATGCAAATGTTGCAATGTGAGTAGATAAATTATGTGGCATCAATGGGATAGAATACCTTAATGCTTCTTTCAAAATATTTAAATCAATACAAAACGTTATTAAATTGTTTTGCATCAAATCAAGTATCATATAAAAGAAGTATCCAATATTAACAAGAAAAGTAGCGATCACTATACCACTTAAACCGTAATCTAAGACTATCAAGAAGACTATATTAAGGGATACTTGAACGAAAAAGAAACTTAAATTTGCTAAGGTTAGTTTTCTTCCTTGTTGCATTCCTTGAAGAATACTTTGATGTAATGTATGCATCGTGACAAAAGTTAATGTAAACATTACAATTAGTATTATTGGATAAAACTTTACTCCCTCAAAAAATACGGAAATCACCATATCCTTAAGTAAAATACTTAAACTGAAGAAAGAAACTCCTGATACTAATATAAAAAATATGACTGTACTGTATAGCCTCTTTAATTTTTCTTGATCACTTTTATAATCTGTATAAAATCTTATCACCGCGGAATATAGTGAGAACGCAATGATGTATGTTGCAACCCCATTAAAACCATTGATGAGATTTATTACTCCATAGTCTGCCGGAGATAAATAGTGTGTATATATAGGTAATAACAAAAATCCAAAACCTTTAATGAGCAAAGTACTAATAATATATAGTATAGAATTAGTCAGCACTCGTTTTTTTTTATTCATAAAAATCTACCTTTCAACTGATTTACTTTGATGTGTTGTTTTTTCTTTTTTATAAACGTGTATAGATAGATATGCTAAACAAATAAATAGTTGTGAATAATAACTCGAAACTCCTATACTACCAATATCTAGAACTAATAAAGTGAAAGTTGTTATTAACGAAAATAGAACTAAACATGAGCCTTTTTTTATGTACCTTAGACTTTGTTTAACAATATTTACAAGTATATAATAGTAAACAATAAAACCAGTCATACCCAACCCTACTAATAACTCAATATAGTTATTGTGTGCATACATTTCTCGCCCAAAATTAAGTCCGTATAAGACTTTATAGCTTCCCATCCCATGTCCAATGATTGGATTGTTCATAAATTCCTTTAAACCAAATCTCATCATTAATAATCTGACTTCATCACTATATTGAACTGCTTGACTTTTAGATTCAACTGATAAAAATATGCTCAGTAAACTTTGTATTCTCATTCCAATCATATTAAATAGAGCTTGATTATTCATCACAATAAAAAATAAAAAATACATAGATATTGATCCAATTAGAATATATTTAATCCTCTTTCTTTTATTCAGTAAATATAAGTACATTAATGGAGAAAATACAAGTACGAAAAAAGCCTGTCTTGATCCACTAATTAATGCAATTACTGAAAAAACCAGAGCTAAAAACGAGTTAAAATTTTTGTTTATTTTTATAGTATTTTGATTACGAATTACAATATTTGCATAAGTAGCCAAGGCCATCAATGTTCCTATTCTATTTGCATTCCACTCATATCCATCAAAAATGATTCTTAGTCTAGATAACCCCAATGATGAAAAATCTATCAAAAGAATAATAAATAAAGCATTTATCGCAGCTGCATAAACAAAGATAGAGATAATCTCAAACAACTCTTTTTTTGTCTTTACTAAATTTGAGATATAACCTAATGTAATAATAATCAATACTCCATTTTTGATGTAACCAAAAGTGTATTCTATGTTTTTAGTCCAAAGTAGTGAAGATACTAATAGAAAAATAAACATTGTCAACCAAATGATATAACGATTAATAACTAATTTCCCTTGAACACTCCTAATAAAAAAAAGAATTCCAATTGTTGCTATTAACGCCCATTGAAAAATCCCTCCCATAGCAGATGTAGCATAAGGATTTAATTGAACACTAATATAAATTAGGAGTATCAATTTATGGAATTTTGATAATCCACTCATATCTCTTTCATTAGTCATTTATCCTGCTCCTTCATCTAAGATGAACTTTATTTATAACTTTTCTATAAAAGAAATCCATCGTCCCATTATCTCTTCACTTGAATATTCTGTGACTATTTCTTGTGCTAAAGTCCCATATCTTTCTGCTTCATTGGGATTCTCTAGTATATACCTAATAGCTCTACTAATACCTTTTGGATCTCCTGTAGGTACTAGTATCCCATTTTTATTATTGTCAATAAGTAATCTAGCACCACCCGGACTACAATCCGTAGAAACTACTGGAATGCCTAATGCCATAGCTTCTATCAATGCGTTAGGTATTCCTTCATAATCTGAAGTTAATACAAACACTTTTGCATCCCATATTTTCTCTAAAACATTCTCTACACGGCCCGCAAAAATTACGCTTTCCTCTAAGCCCTTGGTGTTGACAAGTTCTCTAATTAAGCTTTCATCTTTACCATCCCCATAAAATACCAAACTCAAATCTTTATGGTATTTTTTTATCTCAAAAAAAGCTTCTACCATTATATCTTGTCTTTTTTGTACAACATCAAACCTACCTACAAAAACAATTTTATTTTTCCTCCTACTATATGGAGCTCTTTTAACCTTATTTATGTTTATTGGATTTGCAATAATAACCCCTTTAGATTGTATATTATTAGAAAAATATTTCATGGCCTCTTCAGTTTGAAAAACTATTCCATCTGCCAAATTAAAGAACGCTCTTCTTATCTTATGATTAAGTCCATTAACTGAGTATGGATCTGATCTCTCAGAAACTATAATTTTTCTTTTGCTGTTTATTTTATTGATTAGTATATATAAACTGCCGATAGGATCGCCAAAAGTAATAACTAAATCTGGCCTTACCTTTCTTATTACCCGATGTAATCGATATTCAGCTATAATTGTTCCGAATAATAATCTCAATACTCTATTTTTACTTTGGTTAATATCTAGTCTAATTACTTCTATTTCCTCATTAATTTTTTGATGAGATTCTCCTGTATAAAACTCAATTATTGAAACCTTATATCCTGTATCACTCAATTGATTAGCTAACCAAATTATTATCTTTGATGCGCCACCATAGCTTATCTTAGGTATTAACAATACAATATTCATTAAGAAGTTTCCCTTTCCAAATTTTTAATGAAGTCATCTATGAAATTAAATCTTCTAGTTGAAATATTTTTTTTATCATATTTTGAAGATACTTTGAAATTTCGTATAGCTTGTCTTTCTAATGAATCTAAAGTAAAAGTTCTTAATATATTGATAATCTCATTAATATTTGATTTTGTATTTGAGAATATATATTCATTTTCTAAAAGTTCAGGTATACCACCAGTCGCAGCTCCGATACTAGGCAGCCCCCTACTCATTGCTTCAATTAATGCTCTTGGTAATCCCTCTTGTCTACTTGGCTGAATATATATATCAATTGTATCGAGCCATTCAAAAACCTTATCGTGGGATTTGGCACCTAGAAATTCAACTTGTTCTTCAACATTATATTTTTGGGCCATACTCTTTAGATATGAAGTATCGCCTCCACCCACTAATTGATATCTGTAATTGGTAACTCCACTTTCTTTTAATTTACCTAGAGCCCCAATAACATATTGTTGTCCTTTATAACGAACGTCCACCGCTGCTGTCGTTCCTATCACAATCTCTAAGGATTTACTGCTTTTAATTTTTTCAATTCTCTTAGTTAGGACTGCATCATCCATCTTTGGCAACGTTACATTGGAACAATTAGTTTGCTTCCCTTTCGTAGGATATCTTTTTTGTAAAAACTGATTAGTAACGTATATAACATAAGGCGCTTGTTGCAGTATTTTTTTTGTAGATCGCATCATAAAAGGTGCAACTAGTTTTCCTTTGAAGCTATGATTCCATAAGGAATCCCATGGACAACCTACCATTTCTACTAAGTAAGGTTTGTTCTTCTGCTTTGCATATCTAATAATTTTTGAAGAATAAGTTCCTGGTATCCTTGCTATAATTACATCTACATCATTCACTATTTTCTTAGCTATACTTTCAAATAATCTGTTACTTCTAAAATAAGTTTTATAGTTGTGAATATCTGGAACTTCCACAAAAAACAAACCATTGCCTTCAAATTTATTAAATCCTGATATATATTCATCACTAATGCGTTGTTTACGACCAATTACATATAATTCATCAAAATGTTTTAGATATCTGTTCCAATAATTTGTGTCATATCCTCGAAGATACAAGTTTCCATTTGAGTCTTCAAAAAATTTCAGTCCGTGTGCAAATAATACCTTCAAGCTCTCACCACCTTAATCATTCTTTCATATTCTTCTAATAGAGTATCCCAAATTTTATTTCTATCATATAAATCTTTCACTCTCTGAACTCCATTCTGCCCCATTTCTTTCCTTAATTCTGGATCTTCAATTAGAAGCAATAGAGCCTCGAATAAAGCACTCACATTTTTACTTTCAACAAGAATTCCAGTTTTTTGATCTTCAATTGAATCTTTACATCCTACGATATTTGTTGTTATCACAGGGGATCCAACTGAGTTTGCTTCAATGTTAACTAATCCAAATCCTTCTCTCCAAGAAGGCAGAACAAAAATATCACAACAAGCCATATATTCTAATGGATTATCAACCTGTCCAAAATATTGTACATTAGGCAATTCTCTAATCTCATCAAACAAAACACTATTTTGCACATTTTTAATTTCTGTTGGACCACATAGAATTAATCCAACATCATATTTTGACTCAACTAAATTCTTATATGCTCTTAATAGTTCAAAAACACCTTTTTCTTCTGTTATCCTTCCTACGAAACCTACTATTATTTCATGCTGCTTTATACCTAACTTAATAGCTATTTGTTCTCTATTGACTCGTATTTCCTCTGACCTTCCGATATCAATTCCTTTAACGCTACCGTTTAATAAAACATTAACTTTTATATTTGATCCTAATCCCGAAGAAATTGTAAACTCTTTAAGACTATTACTAACAGCAAAAACCTTGGTTGAAAGACTGATTGTCGCTTTTTCCATCCATTTAATGATTGAACGTCTTGCTCCTACTTCACTAGGATACTTTAACCCATGTAGATGATATGGTCTATTCTTTATTCTAAGCATCCTTGCAGCTGACATCGCCAAAAGACCACCTTTAGGTGTATGTCCATGAACAATTTGTGGCTTTTCTTTTTTAAGAATAGATATTATTTTAATCAGTGCAGATAAATCTTTTATGGGATTTATACCTCTACTCATACTAACCGGATAGTATTTTATATTACCAACTCTTTCTTGATATCGAACTTCTTCACCATCTGAGCAGATTACTATTAATTCATATCCTTTACTTTTCAATTTTTCGAATAATCCTTCTAAGAAGATTACCGACATTGAAACAGTAAATACATGTACTATTTTCTTCATCTCTTTTTCTCTACTACTTCACTTAGAACTACATTTGCATAGTTTAGAGCATTTTCTTCAGAAATTGATGCATAGTTGCAGTTATCTATGAGTTTGCTTAATATTTTCTTCTCTGTCTCATACATTGCTTCCGGTGAAAACCCTTCGTTAAAGTAATCCATAACTACAATAGATGGTGCCTTATGATAATTAAATTCATATTTATTAAGGTTAATTAATTTCCTTAGGCCTTCAGCCTTATCTCTTTCGATATCGCTTTTTCCTCTTTCAAGAACGACAATATCCGTTGCTCTAGAAAAATGCTTAATACTATCTTCTCCAAGATATGTATCAATCGACTTGTTTTTCTTAAAGGAAATCAATTCCATGATTGGCAATACCGAGGTGATTTTGTTGACAATAGTATCAACTTTAGATTCGTTTATATCATCATAATATCTAAAGGTGCTTGTCCACGGAACAGCCCATACATTTTCTCCATCTGTTAATGCAAAATCCTCTGCAATAAACTTGAAGTTATGGTCCTTACACAGCTGAATACTTGTGAGTGTTTTGCCTGTATTCGGCGGAGCAAATATAATAATCGATTGATTATCTTCATTAACTGCTGAACAATGTATAGTGGCTATCCCATTTTTTAATAGTAACCCTGCTGTAATATCAGTTAATGTGTATGACATTGAATGTAGACCCATTATTCTATGCTTCACATACTTCATATAGTTTTTGCCTACAATAACATTTATTTCGTTTCCATTAATCTCGATAGAATATCTTAATTTACTTTTGCCAAAGAAATTTCTTTCGTAGTAAACTTTATCCTCATTTCTGTTGGCGCTAAAATAATGGTATTTACCCATTTTATCAAGACTAATATCTGCACCAAAAACATCATTTGAATGTCTTACATCTACATTAATTTTTATCTTACACTCATCGAACTTTTCTTTTGTAGATTCTGGAGCTACCGTTCCATAAGACCAAGGAAACTCTTTCTCATTTGTTTTAACCCCTAAAATACCATCAACATAAACAAAATAATTCATAATCAACTTCCTCTTTTCATATAATAGTGTGTTCTGGTTTGATTTAATTTATCTTACTCACCGGAACCCCAACATATGTTCCAGGTTCAGTAATATCATTAACCACCACAGCCCCCGCACCAACTTTGCAACCACTGCAGATATTCACGTTATTGCTTACAACACTTCCAATTCCTAGCCATGTACTTTTACCAATACTCACACTCCCCGCAATCCCAACACCAGGGGAAATGTGCACATAATCTTCTATCAAATTGTCATGATCTAAACTACAACTTGTATTGATAATGCATCCTTTGCCAATTTTAGTAGAACTGTTGATCACTGCTCCAGCCATTACTACTGTACCGATGCCTATCTCAACATCAGTACCAATAACTGCACTAGGATGAATCAGACTAACTACTGATATTCCTTCATCTATCAATTTCTTTTGTATCTTCTCCCTCGTAGTATTATTTCCAATAGCAACAAAGAAGTCAGCTTCATCTTTATATATAAAAGTATCAGTAGTCTTACTAATAACTTCTAACCCCATAGATGTCTTAATAGACCCGTCATCATCGAGGAATGCGATACTTTGCCACTTATTCATTTTAATTGCGATATCAGCGACAACCTTTCCGTGTCCACTGGCACCAATAATAATCAATTTGTCTTTCATGATAAGTACATTCCTCTCTGAAATAATAAATATATGATTACAGTAATCTCTTAAGTCTAAATGTCTTAATTCTCAACCTTGCTTCCTTCAAAGTATTCCATCGTAACTGATGTATCTGAGCTAATACCTTCTTTTACAAAAACCTTCTTTATAGTAAGAAAAATAATCTTCCAATCACCTAACAAACTGACGTTATCTACGTACTCAACATCAAGATTGAACTTATCTTCCCAGCTGATAGCATTACGCCCATTGACTTGAGCATATCCTGAAAGACCTGGTCTCACTTCATGTCTTCTTTTTTGATGGTCATTATAGAGCTCTAAGTACTGAATTAGTAAAGGCCTCGGTCCAACAATACTCATATCACCTTTAAGAATATTGAGCAGCTCCGGAAGTTCATCTAATGAAGTAGATCTTAGCATCCTACCAAACTTAGTAAGCCTCACTGAGTCTGGTAGCAACTCTCCACTCTCATCCCTCTCGTCAGTCATTGTTCTGAACTTATACATCGTAAAAATCTTCTCATTAAGCCCAGGTCTTTTCTGTTTAAACAGTACTGGACTACCCAGCTTTAACCTAACAAGAATCGCAACGATTATAATCACAGGACTTAAAATCATAATTGCCATCAAAGACAAAATTAAGTCCATTGGTCGTTTGAGAAATCTTCCGTATATGCCCTTATTCACTTTAACTTCTTCTTTAACTTCACTCTGCATTTATAAGCACCTACTTATTATTTAGACCACAGTCCCTTTATAATCCCACATATCCTCTCAAGATCCTCATCCGTCATCTTCGTATCAGATGGCAAACACACACCATTCTCAAAGAGCCTCTCACTCACATCTCCACCTACATAATCATACTCAGCAAAGAATGGCTGCATATGCATCGGCTTCCACACAGGTCTTGATTCAATGTTTTCTTTCTCTAATGCTTCCATAACATCAAGAGGTCTAACTTTACCTTTCAATGTCATAACACTTAACCAGTAGTTCGGTTCATTCCATTCATTAACTGGCATGAACTCTACACCTTCAAACCCACCAAGTTCTCTCTTATAAAACTCAAAGATATATTTCTTCTTCTCAACTCTTTGATCTAATACTTTTAATTGTCCTCTTCCAATACCAGCAACTATATTACTCATTCGGTAGTTGAACCCTAACTCTGAATGCTGATAATGCCTTGCTTGATCCCTAGCTTGAGTAGCCCAAAAACGAACTTTTGCAATTTTCTCTTCATTATTAGAAACTAACATTCCACCTCCAGAAGTAGTGATTATCTTATTACCATTAAATGAAAATATACCATAATCTCCAAAGGTACCTGTATGTTTCCCTTTATAATATGTACCTAAAGACTCAGCAGCATCTTCTATAAGAGTCACGTTATGTTTCTTACATAAATCCACTATCTTATCCATATCAGCTGAAAGTCCATAAAGATGTACAACTAGAACAGCTTTTACCTCAGGATATTTTTGAAATGCTTCTTCTAACACCTTAGGACTCATATTCCAAGTTTCATAATCACTATCTATAAAAACTGGCTTAGCATGTTGATATATAATGGGATTAGCCGTAGCTGAGAAAGTCAAATCTTGGCAGAACACTATATCTCCTTCTCCAACCCCTGCTGCTTTAAGTGCCAAGTGTATAGCAGCACTACCTGACGCTAATGCAGCAGCATGTCCAATACATACTTTAGCGGCAAGTTCTTGCTCAAAACCATTTACATTAGGCCCTAGTGGTGCTATCCAATTTGCATCAAAAGCTTCTTTTACATATTCTTGTTCATAACCTTCATCACTCATATGTGGTGAGGCAAGCCATATCTTTTCAGCCATTTTTCGTACTCCCCTTCTTCTAAAATCTAATCTCTATTCCCATATACTTTAACTTTATTTGCAATTGGCTCAAATCTTTTATCATAAGCTTTATCAATATACACATTGGGCTGTTTACAGAAATCATCCCATTTAACCAATACACAATATCTATCTTCTTCACTATGGAAACATTTATTATTTGGTATGTAATAGTTATAACTAAATTCCTTTATTACTGTGCTATCATTAATTGCCACAATATTATGCTCTTTTCCACAGGAACTACATTCTTGACTGCCCTTATATATCGAATCGTACATCGCTGGTAACACTATTCCTAATATTCCACTTCTGGAATTACCTTTACCATTATATAGAGAAGCTTGAAGCTCTCTCATAATATAACGTTGTTCATACCAACCTAAATTTTCCGATGAGTACTGTCCAATTAAGAATAATGTTACTGTAGAATCTGATAAATAATCACTTCTAATTTTTTGCATAATATAATCTTCATCATCTGAATTAATTGGAGTGTTTAAAGATTTATCAATCATATCTACATCTAAATCATTTTGAATGTATTCCTTATAATCAATATCTTCAGTTTTAAACGATATGAAGCATTTGTGTCCCATCTAACACCCCTCCTTCTCTCCATCTTTATCTTTCTTCATATGAGTCATAATCCACATGCTATTCTCTCTAGAAATTAGGGATTCAACCCTCTCAACAAATGTTGACATTCTATCCTCACATCTAGAATAATCATCAAGTCCAGCATCGTAGAAGTATTTCTCTTTCTTTAGAGTTTCAGATATTGTTCTATAATTAATCCAATTCTCTTGAAATTTAAATGTTTTTAATCCCGAAGTCCCAATTGTTAATAAGACTGAAATACCAACTGTAATAAGTTCTTTTTCTTCTGGAACAATCAGAATCAGCACTGGAACAATAGCTGACAGAATGACAACTAACCATTGAAATAATTGATATAGTCTCTTATAATGGGTAGCTTTATCGCTATACCATTTAATTTGGTCTTGATAACGTACAGCTAAGTATTTATCGAAGTCATCTTTATTCATTCTGTCGCCACCTCCTTTTTGTTTAAATGTATGTATAAAATGCATCGAAGCACTTTGATTGCTTAATTAATCAAAATCTATATATTGTATGTCTAGTTATATCTAACACTATATCTTACATAAACCCCTCTCTTGATTGAATGGTACTACATGTAACCATTCTGTAACATTAGCCCTTTTATGCCAACCTCTGAAACCCTTGATTTTACTGGACTAGCAAGGTATTCATCCTTTCCCCATACTCACCTCGCCTTGATTCTCGAAGGATAAAAAGGAAACCCAATACATAGAAAAATGTCAAGAAAAAAGTTGATTTTAGCCTCATTTCTCGGTAATATTCAAGTTTTTAACAGCAAAAAAGCCCATCACGACATGATGAGCAAGAATTTTGATCCATACATACGCTCTCAGAGCGTTTTAAAATTAGTAGAGCAGACCTTTCTTTATCTAAAATAAACTGAGGTCAATATACAAAGTCTCATTATGTAATCTAAAATCACTGAGATGATCAGGACCAATTACAAAATACAGGATTGAAAAAATCAATTTTTTTGAGAAAACCTTGCACCAACTATTTTGTTTTCAGAATATTCTGATACTTGACATTGAACGATAACTACTATATAATTCGAACTAGTTCGAATTACGGCATACGTAAGCAATTGATTCTAAATATATAAAGAAGTTCGTAGCTCTATCCAAAAGTGGATGGAGCTTTTTTATTTGCAGCCTTCCCCGTTTAATACATCGAGAGAGCACTTTCTTCATATAATGTAAAAAGCTATCTCATTCCATCATGACAATACATCTCTCTCCTGAACGAGTTTCTTCCTATATATATGTAGAATAAATAAGCCGTTGATTTGAAAACAAAAGCTTAAACTGCCCAAAACTGAAAATTTTAGAGCAACTTCTGAAAAAACGACGCTTCAGTTTGGCCTGTGTCGGCTTTTCATTTAATTTTTGACCGATTGTTCCACAATCGACTAATCAGGCTCAAATTGGCCATAAACGCGATTTAGCCATTTCACTCTGAAAAAGCAGCAATCTAGCCAATACTTTATCTAAGTTTGGTACATTTTAGAGGTTAGAAGCTTTGCAATCTTTGCCTATGCTGCTCCATCAAGCATAATTGTTTTATGAAACTGTATATTTCATGATTGAGTTTTTTACATCGTATGTTATTATTTATTTCATATCGGGTACAATATTAATAAAGATTGACGCATTTTGTTATTTATAGTATCATATAATTAGATACGGGCATACTATAGCATTGAAAGGAGGCCCAAACTATGAAAACTTTATCAACTAAAAAATTAGCTGAAACAGTTAGAAACCTTAGAGAATCAAAAGGATTTACAAAAGAAGAACTCGGTAATTTAACCGGTATAAACAGAATTATGATAGGCCGAATTGAAAGAGAAGACTTTACTCCATCTATTGTACAGTTTGAAGCTTTATCAAATGTTTTAGGTTTTGATCTTACAGAAATGTTTGTTGAGAAAGAAAGAACTAACTCTTTTGTTGCTCTTCGAAGTGAAGCATTAAGCGATAGTGAAAAAAAAGGCGTAGAAAAACTATTCACTATGATGTTGTCACTTAGACAGCAAATTAAATTAAGGAGCTCATTTGAAAATGAATCCACTCACGCTTAATGAAGTCCAAGTAGATGAAATTCGCAAATTAGCTGGAGATGAGCGCCGATTTCTAGGCTTTGTAGGCGAAACACCTATTGCCAACGACATCTTTACAATTCTTGATAGACTAGACATCATGTTGCTGGAATATCCCATCGAACCTGAAGGTGATAGACCAGCTTTTTCTGCTGCTATTATGTATTCTGAAGAAGACGATAAAAAACTTACTTTCATCGGGCTAAATACTGCAGATTTTTATGATAAGCAAATCTTTGCTATTGCTCATGAGCTATATCACTATTACACAAAATCCGGCTCACATCTAAGCAGACCGGAAGATGAAGACAATAGCCTTATTGAAGTAAAAGCTAACCGTTTTGCAGCAGAGTTTTTGTTGCCTGAAACAGTACTAGAAAGTATTGTTCTTGAGGAGTTTAAGACATCTTCTCTTGAGAAAATTCAACATAAAGCACTGTTGAGATTTATCGCTAGACTCCACTGTACATGGTGGCTCCCATATCGTTCACTTGTCAGAAGACTGCACGAGATAGGTGCAATTTCATCAGAGCAGTATACAGAATTATACTCTGTTGATGAAAGAGATCTACAGGGTGAGTACGGTAAAATAGGTCAGGCTACTAATAAGGAAGTATTTCTTAAACTAAATCAACCAACTAAAAATATTGGTACTTCCCCTAATGAAATCGAGATCATCATTAGAAACTTTGAAGACAATCTCATAGATGAAGATAAATTTGCAGAAACCCTAAGCCTTTTCAATAGAACACCTGATGAATTTGGTTATGAGATAAAAGTCTCTCAAGAAGACATAGATGAGCTTGATGCTTTCTTCAGTGGGGAGGATGATGATGAAGATTAATCTTACCCATCCTAATCCAGCATTAATAAGTATTATTGAGGATCCAGAACAGATCATCACTTTAGATGCAAATTTTCTTATTGCTCCGGATAGAAGGCCAATCACTAAAAGAGGCATCGGTTTTGAACAGTTTAGAGAGATCTGGTTAGACCCCATTTTCAGTGTCTTTCCAAATCTAGCTATTCACGAATCTGTGTATGATGAACTGGTTGGAATCTCTCCGCAAAATTATGTAGATGCGAAAAGGGATAGCATTCCACCTGAGATCATTATTCACAAAGATTCTTCTCTAACTGAAGTTGAAAAAATCTTAAGAGATACCATTGAATCAAAGATTGCTTCTCTCACTAAATACGATCCGATGCTTGATAACAAGGATGATCGTGGAAAAGTGAAATCATTATCTTATATTGCTGTCAAAGGTCTGCTCTACTTCGCAGCAAATGATAATAACGCTATTCAACTCATTGAAAAATCAGAAGAGTGGTCTACTGGCTTAGATAATGTACAAGCCATCAAAATGTATGAGCTCATATACTATCTATACAGAAATGATCTGGCTGATAAAACAGCCATGAAAATGCTTTACAAATATCAGTACTATCTGACTGATCGGGAGAAAAGTACAAACCCTGGATGGGGAGATTTTTCCTCTAGCATGGACAGTTTATATGAATCCTATTTCAAATAAAAATAACCCACCAAGTGGTAGATAACTGTTATCTGCCAACTCAGTGGGTTTTTCTATTGCTGATAAAACCCCAGGCCTATAGGTAACTGGGGAATTATCATCTTTGTTCAGTTTTGTGAAGTACAAAACGGATGTTTATTATCCGGATTCTCAATAAGTAATTTCAGTAGTGACTGTGGTTCTGTTTTCAACATTGATTTCTGTTTCAATCTTATTCTTAATTACATTATACAAATCAATTTCAACTTCTGGAGCTTCAATACTCACAACTAATGAATACCTGATTTTTGAATTGAACTTTTTTAAATTCGTTCTAGATTTCCACCACCCTGTTATCGGATACACAGCTATTTTGTTGCTCTGGCTTAAGTCACTCGCTGTTCCCTCCCATATGTCAGAATGAATGGAACCAACGTTTCTATTTGATGTACCAATCACCCAGCGATTGCTATCATTTTTTACATCGCCTCTATCTTCTTCATCATCTCTGATAGCTTTGTTTATTCTTTTCAAGAAATTCTCGTTATCTTCTGTGGAATTATTCACATCAAATTGAAGTCCACAAGAAGGATATCTATATTTATCTTTCCATCCAATTTCTCCAGGTCCAGGCTCAACAAAATATGACAATGTTACTCGCATTCTTACGGTTTCATCCTCCAAGCCTAATAATACATCATCCGGCCAAGGAATTTTATGAATGTGCATTTCTTTTGATGTGGGGTTACCGCTCCCCTTTTTTTGAAAAGGTTGGATTTCATCTTCAATTATCAGATTAACTCTATTTGATGCACTCCAGATTGCTTTTGAGAGGTTCGGTACGCCATAGCCACAAATTCTCATTAAGTTTCTATAATCAGATCTTTTAGGAACCGAGTTTTCAAATGTAGCTTTTTTCATAGCGTCAGTCCATTCTGCCGAATGAATGATTAGTGCTCTTACAGTTTCTGGCCACAGCTCTGGATACTGGTGTTGAATATTTGCACCTATCCATGCCGCCTGTGCTGTTGCGGAACTTGTCATGCTAATTACATCAAATGACTTCCCCGTTTGAAAATCTTTACTGGTAGTTAAAAGTTGTAAATCTGGTAGATCAGAATAAAAATCAGTAGCTTCATCATAAACTAAATTCCCACCTTCTAAAACAATATCAGGTTTAATTGGCCACTTTTCGCGCCACATGATCGAACTTGATGTAAACGGGGAAAAGTTACCAGGTTCAACAACTGGTTGATAATTATCGGAATATTCTTCAGGTATCTGATACTTTTCTGTATAAGCTCCTACCGTTATAGCGTTCCAGGATTGTCCGGGATCCTCAATTGTATGATTTCTAACAGCCGTTAGAACATCTCCCGATTCTTTAATTTCAGACATGTGAGTATTTCCAGCAGAAACAAACATAAGCTTCCTCCCTACATCAGATGAACCGATATCATTCGCACCAGAGATAACTGAATCAATTGCACCTGACCAAGAAGATGGTCTACCATCATTTTCAATTGCATTTGACTTTGCAGTGACAGCCATACAAATCGATCTATTTGTTTCCGGATTTTGGATTTGAGCTAGATTAATAGCATTCTCAGTCACATAACCGTATAAGTCTTTTTCGTTGTCGTCTTCTTTATCAAATAACTTGACAGATTCTAAGAAGTGATTAATTATAACGGGATCGGAACTTTCAAGTTTATCCTCAAGGGTATAGTATGCAGCAATTCCAGCCATCATTGTTCCATGTTTATTTCTGTCATAAACACCTTTATCCAAATCAACAGAATGCATATCTTCATCCGATAATAATGGAGCCAATAAACCATGACCATTATTTACCCCTGTATCAAGAATACATACTGATGTATTAGAACGGGCTGAAATATCTAGACGCTCTGCTAAATCTTTTACAAAATCTCTTTGCTCCCATTCTGATAAGTCTTCAAAAAAACCTGCCGGGGTTACTATTATTCTAAACTCTGCTATCCGTGAGCTTAGCCACTGCAACTCAGACAACTGCTGTTTATTCGCTTTTACCGCTAAAACTAAACGCTCAGGAAAAATGATTCTCTGATTTTTGTATTCAATACTTTTTTCTTCGCAAATCTTAAAGAACTCCGCCTGGATTTCTTCAATGTCTTCTTTTGTTTCATACATTAGCCAGACTTCACACCACTGCGGAACAGTCGTTGGCATCTTGCTTTTGTCACTCATCCAAAGTGCATCTACATAAGCAAGATTAATACTCTCTATTGTCCCGATGACTTTTTCAGCATTTTCTGTTTCTTTGTATTTATTGATTTTCTTAATAAAAAAATCCCTTTTATTTTCAGGGACGTAGACAGTTGAACTTACAATTTTCTTATTTTCACTATCTTCTTCCGTCTTAATATTGCATATTCTAACGTGTTGCCCTACGTGCTCTAAACTTTTTGTTATTAGGTCATATCCTGCTTGACCCTTAATTTCTAAATAAACTCCATGCCTTGAAGAAACTGAAACAACACCAACATCTTCTTGACTTTCTTCTGCTAGATCCCAAGCCCTTCTCAAATCATTCTCAAGTCGCTCTGCATGGCTTAGTCTGCTAATGCGAGGCGGACTGTTTTCTGTTCCACCTCCACCATTAGCAGGTATATAATCGAAGCTTTCTCCGGTTTTATTTACATATAAGTTGCTTAATCCTGATTCCATTTATCTCTTAAGCCTCCTTATATTTATAGTAATTCTTCCTATCTTTTATGAAGTTCATTAGGATCTCTTTAGTAATAATGGTGTCTTCCAAAATTGAGTATTTGACAGCATCTTCGCAGGCTTTCACAATATCTGCGTGATTCAACCCTAAAGCCTTTTTATATACATCTTCCGAGAAAATATCATTGGATGCTTTCCCATGAAGCTTCATTTTAAATAATCTTGTAATTTGTTCTGCATCAGGATTTTTGTATTCCATAACATCATCAAATCTTCTGAATAAAGCTTTATCTAAAATATTTGGGTTATTCGTTGCAGCAATAATAATACTATATGATTCATCATCTTCCAGATTCTGTAGAAACGAATTCAGTATTCTTCTCATTTCCCCAACGTCATTATCTAAGCTTCTATCCGATCCAATTGCATCAAATTCGTCAAATAAGTACACTCCACGAATCTCTTTAATATGGTCAAATACTTGCCTTAGCTTTGCACTTGTTTCCCCCATATATTTAGTAATCAATCTATCAAACTGAATAATATAAAGAGGTAAATATAGTTCATTAGCTATTACTGAAGCCGTCATTGTTTTACCGGTTCCAGGATCTCCAGCAAGTAAAACTTTTGATCGATTCATAAGACCGTTCTTTCTCAGAATGTCTTTCTTATGATATTCGTTGATCACACGCTTTATTTTATCCTCGATTTCAGACGACACAATTAAATCCGAGAGCGTTACGTTAATCATTCGTTGCTCTAAAATATCCAAGCGATTATTTAGCTTAACAACTTTGCTTTTACTAAGATATTTAGGATTTTGAATAATATCTTTGATTTCTCTGGCACTGGCTGTATGCCCAACCTTTGCCTCGTGAGCCGCAATTTGCAAAACAACTGTCTTAAATTTCTCATCATTACTATCAAAATGCGCTCTTATCAAAGCTTTTACTTGTTCAATTGTTGCCATGCGGATTCACCCACTTTCTTGATGTGTTTAATATATAAAACTAGAAGGCACATACATCAATTGTGCCTTCATAAGTAGTATTCATCTACTCTAACCGTGCTTTGATATATTGATTATTTCAACTTTCACATATCTATGATGTACATAGGTTCTCTTTTATATTTTACCATTCAATGTCAATAATCACAAGGGGAACAGAAATGACGTTTGCCATTCAATAGGCCTTCACTTTTCTTGCAATAGCACAATCCTCCTTAACATTAAGTATTCAATCATTATCATTCCACACATACCAACCTTTTGTAGTTTCTCTTGATGGATCTAATATCAACTTCCCTGATTTTTGAAGGGGTTCATGGATTCTCTTTCTATAAGAATTATCACTCTTAATGCCCAAATGACATCGGATATGCTTCGGCATTTTAGCCTCTTTACAGAACTCTTTCACCTTTTGAACTTCATCAGAAATTAAAAGCTCCTCCATTTGGATTTTCTTCTTTTGTTTTTCAAACCGCTCTTTGTACTTCTCATAGTCTAACCCCGAACCAAACTCTACACCCTCTGCAAATTTAAACTTGATCTCCCCTGCTTTATCAATGGTTGCGCTCAACACATGCTCAATAAAAACTTCTTCAGGGAAGTGGTCTTCTCCTTCTAAGTCCATGTATGAAACATCTCTTGCGCTGTTGGTCTTGGAATATACACTATCTCCCGGTTTGATTCGTGGCCTCATATTGTGAAAGGTTTTTAAAGAGACAGGTTTCATCTTTTCGCAGTATTTCAGAAGTTTCTCCAACCGTTCTTTATCCTCCTCTAACTGTTCTAATCGCTCAATGTACTTGTAGTGCTGCTCCCTCAATTGAATGATATCGTCCGTTATCTGGTTGATCAGTTGTGTGTTTTTACCGTTCTTTTGAATCTCTGTATCAACCGCCTTATAAAGCTCTTGATTTAATGCTTCCATTTGCTTTTCAAGGTGCTCTTTATGCTGCAGTTCATTTTCCGTTAAATCCAATTTTCTCAAATGCGCTTTTATCTGATGCCTGAAGCCTTCGCTGGTTTTGATTTTCCTTAGTGTATCTACAAAGCAGTAATCCATATACCTTTCGTCAAATGATATGGACACATTACATGTCGATCCTAGTTTTTGAAAAGAGTTAAAACATCGCCATGCACTTCCTTCTCTGGAATAATAGGTGGTGCTTCTGTATCTTGCTACTACATGGCCACATTCAGCACAAGTGAACTTCTTATAATACATTTCTCTACCTGCTGTCCCGTCTTTCCTCTCATTCTTAACAGGGTTCCTTTTCCTATCTTCGAAAACCTTTTGTGCATTTTCAAATGTCTCTCAATCAATGATGGCCTGATGATGTTCCTCAATATAATACTTTGGAACCTGGCCATTATTGGCTTTTCGTACGCTCCCGGCAACCTTCGTGTAGTATTTTTGAAATTCATAATCACCGAGATACTTTTCATTTCTCAATATTTCTCGGATCGTATTGTAACTCCAATAGTCACTGCCCTTTGGACTCTTTATCCCCAGCTCATTTAGATGTTCAACAATCTCAAAAATATTTTTACCTTCTATGAATAATTGATACATCAATCGAACCGCTTCTGCCTCTTCCTCAACAATGTGCCACTCCCTGTTCTTATCAATGGTGTATCCATACATATCTGTCCTTCTACTGATGGTTCCTCTTTGAGCAAGACTTTGCACACCCCAGGTGATGCTATTGGATAAGGAAACAATCTCTTCTTCTGCGACGGTCGCCATTAGCGATAATATTAATGAAGAGTTTGGATCATTGCTCTTCAAGTTTTCTTTTTCAAAGTAGCATACACAAGCAGGTTCTAACTCATGGAGCGTCTTTAATGTTCCCAAAACATCAACCACATTCCTACTGAATCGAGAGATGGATTTTGTAATGATCATATCGATCTTACCTTTTTTCGCGTCTTCAATCATCCGATTAAAATCATCCCTGCGCTCGGTTATAGTTCCTGATACCCCTTCATCTGCATAGATTCCAGCAAGCTCCCATAAAGGATTCGAAAGTATTTTGTAGTTATAGTATGCAAGCTGGGTTTGCAGAGAGAGCTTTTGCTCATCCATCTCTGTTGATACTCTGCAGTACGCTGCAACCCTCAGTTTCTTCTTTTCTTCCTGCTTGAGCTGGCTCATCCTGTTCTTAAGAATATTCTTCTTTAAATCACCTATGTCTTTAATACTTAATCCACGCTCAAGGACAACCACGTCGCGCATAGGTATATTCTTGTTGTTTATTTTAGCCAGACTCTTTGAGTCTGCTGTTATCGCTGTTGCTTCCACTAAGAGTTCCTCCTTTCTCCAGGCTTTAGAATTTTCATTATCTTTTAAAGAATCTTCTGCAGCTTCAAAGTTAATAAGATCATTTAATAAAGGTTTCTCTTGTTTCTTTAGTCGGCTTTCCCTTTCTAATCGTTTGTTTTCTGCAGCTTCTACTACACCAGGAATTTCTTCTTGCCCAATCGTCGTTGTTTTTTCATCAATCCACTCGATAACATAAGCTGACCCTGAATAGATTGTCAGTTTTGTCATCCACGCTCTAACCATTTCAATGGTTGCAGCATTAATAAAATGGTCTATGCCCCTTATGGTCTTTAACCAAACAAGAGCATCATTTCGATACTCTCTATCATCTTCAATACGTCCAACCTTGTCTTCAAAAGAGGAATATTCATCTTCTAGCCGTTTAATCAGCTCTATCTGATTCTGCCTTTTGGCAATTTCGATGTCAGTAAAATACTTTAGGCGCTGAAATTCAAAATGGTCATTCTGGTTGACCCTGATGAGGATTCTCTCAAGATCCCTAAGCATCAGACGAAAATCTTCTTTTAAAGTCTTCTCACTTCTGCCAAGGGGATCTACCATTTCATATGTGATGTTTTTTCTGTTCTTAGTTGCAATAATGGTTAACCCCATCATGCGTTTGAACAAGCCTCTTAACCCCATAGCAACAAGGTCATAAGTTTTTATAAGTTCTAAATCACAAAGCTTCACGCTGGCATTGGTATAGGCACATCCATATCTATAGTCATTTTTTCTTCGCACCAATTTTCCGCATCGACCACAAAATACTCTATATTTCAGCGGGTTACTTATTGGCGTTCTGATTTGCTTTTTAGTTCTCTTGTTTTTCTCAACCCTCGCCTGAGCTCTATTAAATACATCCATGGATATTATCGCCGGATGACTATTTTCAATTAAATATTGCTCCTTATATGGACCGCTGCCAGTAATCTTTCCTGTAAAAAGGTCCTTGGTTTGTGCCTTTGCCCTTTTGTTTCCTGTATAGGCTATCGCATTAATGATTTTTCTAATTTGTGTATGGGCCCACCGATCATTTCCCTTTTTTGTTTTAATTCCTCGATGTATAAGTTCTCTAGTGATATCAGCATAAGTGGCGCCACCAATAAACTGATTAAAAATCCACCTAACTACTTCTGCTTCCTCTTCATTAATCTTCACCATGTCTTTGCCACCTGGCTCAACTAAATCATAGCCGTACATCTCATGAAAGTAAGGTCGTCCTTCATTCAGGCGTTTCTGATAAGAAAACTTCACAAGGTTTGAAACCCCTTCGATGAAATCTTGGGCCATGGCTGCATGAGTCTCTAAGACCAGTGAACTCAGACCCTTAGAAACCTCCACGCCTTCACGTTCAAAATATACAGTTGTGCCACTTTCTTTTAACTGTTGAAGCACTTCTAAGATTTCCTTTGTGTTTCTTGAAAATCTGGATATGCTTTTTGTAAGAATTAGATCGATCTTTCCTTCCCTGGCATGACGAAGCATTCGCTTGAATCCATTTCGGTGTTCGATGGTTCCACCGGATATTTGATTATCGATATACACTCCGACAAATTTCCAATTTGGTTTATTGTAGATGTAGTTGCTGTAATAGCTCACTTGATTTTCAAGGGATCTGTAATTGGTGTTCCCCTTACTGATTCTGCAGTAAGCTGCAACTCTGATACCTTCTTTCTTGCTGTTTAGTGGACTTTGATGCATCTCGTCCAGCGGATCCCACAGTGTGTGTACCCACATGGCCTTATCTCTTTGGTCCATTTAAAAAACTCCTTTCCTCATAAAGATTACGCTTGTTGGTATGTTCCCTCTGTATGAAACATATTGCAAGTACAATCTCTAATGGTCAAAGGAGTATTTTAAGTACACTAGGTATTCAGTTTCTTACTAATGCTTAGGAATCTATTTTCTAAAGAGTATCTAAACCCAGCGGTTCCACCGGGTCCTTTCCTCTCCTCCAGCCGAGGGCCTTTCGCTTGACCCCACATTTAAAGATAAACTCCATTTGGTAATCATCATAGATAAGACCCCGTTCAACAGTCTCTCTAAACATTTTTGCATCGAAGGTTTCGAAGTCTTGCAGCCCCTGTAGATACTCAATAAGAATATCCAGGTTCTTCTTCATGAAGATACTTTCTTCTTTATTCTTCAGGAGGTTTTCATGTTCTTGTTGGTAAATTTGAGACTCGTAAATGAGATTTCTAAGGGTGGCGTCATAAATTGGGTCATTGGTGATACTCTCTCTCATAGACATTTCAGTAATTTGATCGCTGATTCGGTCAATGATTTCTTCGACTTCTTCTAATCGTGCATTTTCTTCTTCAGATAGGCTGACCTCTCTTATGGCCGCTTCACCTTCCATTCGAATCTGGTCGATTTCTTTTGTCATTTTCAGAAGCATCTCATTGTAAGCTCTTTCAATGACTTCTTCCCATATATACTTTGTATGGCATTCATAATCCGCTTCCATTTTCATCGCTGATACCCTGCACTGCCATACCGTGAATTTATAGGATTGGCCATTTTTCTTTGAGGTAAGGCGTCTTCTGTGCACCGGAACCCCGCACTCCCCACAAAATAGCATGTTAGAAAAAGGAGCTGTGTTGCTGTAGCATCTTCGGTACTTCCCATCTGGATCATGGCGCATTCTACTTCTGCGTTCCAGCTCCTTCTGAGCCGCATTCCAATCTTCCTCTGAAATAATCGGTGGGTGATTGTTTCGTATGAAATACTGTGGTTTGTGGTTTTTATTTCTCACCCGCTTATGGGTTAAAGGGTCTAGAGTAACTGACTTCTGGCACAGTGCATGACCACAGAATTTTTCATTTTTTATCAGCTTGAGAACCGAATCGCTGGTCCATTTGGTGTTTCCCCTAGCGGTTTTTACTTTATCCTTGGTTAGCCCCTTGGCAATAAGTGGTGTTCCTTTCCCGCTTAGAAACTCTCGATATATTCTTCTTACAATCTTGGCTTCTTCTTCATTAATGATTAGATTGCCTTCCTCATCCTCATCGTAGCCGAGAAAATAGGTTGTCGGTATGTGTGGTATTCCTCTTGAAAATCTCTTCTGAACACCCCAGCTTACATTGGCGCTTATGGTTCTACTTTCTTCCTCCATAACGCTTGCGATGACAACCAGAATCGTTTCTGATTGGGAATCCAATGTGTTAATTCCCTCTTTATCGAATATAATTCCCACAGGTTTGTCTAGGTTTTTAAGCATCCTCACATAAGTCAGACAGTCTAAAGTATTTCGTGCAAATCGGCTTATGGATTTGGTGATGATGTAGTCAAATTTCCCTTCTTTAGCATCCTTAATCATCTGGTTAAAGCCGGTTCGGTACTTTGTATTTGTTCCTGTTACACCCTCGTCACTGTACACTTTATAAAGTTCCCAGTCCGGTTTTCTTTCAATGTATTCTTCAAAATAGGAAACCTGAAGCTGATAACTTGACTGTTGCTCTTCTTCAAGAGTTGACACCCTTGCATAGGCTGCAACTTTAACCTTTGGTTCTTCTTCTCCTTCCCCTCTTCTTTGCATGTTCATATTCGCAGGGATTACCCGAACTCGAGGATTCATCGCTGAAGAGTTTCTATTTTGCGTCATAGTACATCCCCCCTCTAAATTGACCGACAACGGTTTCTTCTCCATCAATCCACTTAATGGTAAATAAAAAAGGTGACTCCACTGTAATGTGAATCACCCACGCTCTTATAAAAGAGATATCTAGTATTTTATAAATGGCTTTATCTGAACCCTTGAGGGTTTTAAGCTTATTTAAGGATGCTTCTCTAAAGACATGGTCTTTGTCAAAAGCCTCCCATAACTTTGTTTTTTCAGCGATTGTTTCTTCTACTTCTTTTCTTTTAGCCTTGATGTCTTCTACATCTAGATTTTTTAAGATAGCATTGTTTTCAGCAATCAGGCACTTTTCAAGCTCCACCCTCAACAAATTCTGCTCTCTTTCTCTTACTGTTTCTGCACTTGATAACTCTTTTATAAGCTGTTTAATCAGCAAGCCATCATTTGTTCTCTGATCCATGCCATAACGTTTTTCAAAACCTTCTATAAGAAGCTCTTCTATCTTAGTCTCCTCAATAGGTTGAGCCTTGCATAAAAGTCCGCTCTTTGCATTTGACGAACATCGCCATCTGGTTATTTTCCCCTTCTGACCGAAGCGATGATAGTTCTTTCCACAGCTGGCACAGACAATTCTGCTGGTAATAGCGGAGCGTTTGTATCTTCCTTTATTTGATTGGGTGGTTTTGTTCTCATTCATAATCTCCTGGACCTTTTGAAAATCTTCTTTTGACACAATCCCTTCATGATGGTCCTCAACATAATACTGAGGCTTATGTCCCCTATTAACTACTGTCTTATGAGATCTAAAATCTAAAGTACATGTTTTTCTACTAAGAGCATCTCCACAATATCTTTCGTTTGTTAGGAAGCTACTGATATTAGAGGCAGTCCAATCAATCTCTCCGGAGCGCTTCTTGTATCCTCTACGAATGAAATGCTGAGCAATATCTGTCAGATTATAGCCAGAAAGAAACATTGCATAGGCTTCTCTTACTATGGCCGCTTCTTTTTCAACAATCTCCCACTCCTTGTTTTTCTTCGTCTTATAACCAAAGAGTTGAGCCGCAACCACCTCACCTCTTTCAAACCGTTTTCTCAAAGCCCATTCAATATTTTCTGAAGTACTCCGGCTCTCTTCTTCTGCAAATGTGGCCAAAATCTTTATTAGTAGTGAACTGGTTATGTCTTTGGTGTTCAGTCTCTCTTTTTCGAAGATGACCTGGACGCCCTTTTCAGTAAGCTGTCTCACAATATCCAGCGTATCCACAACATTACGGGCAAATCTAGAAATAGACTTACAAATGATGATATCAATTTCTCCATTCATCGCCTTTCTAATCATCCGATTAAAGCCTGTTCGCTTGGACATATCCGTTCCTGACTTACCTTTATCTGAATAGACTCCTGCATAAAGCCACTCAGGTTTTGATCTAATGTAATTGGTGTAATGAATGATTTGGTTTTCAAGGGATCCTAGCTGAAGTTCTTCTTCAGAACTTACTCTGCAGTATGATGCCACTCTAGGTTTATGTGGTTTTACATGTCCCATGCTTGTGTGTAAATCAACATTATTTATCACGGAAACGCTAGGTTGCTGAACCGGTACTACCTGAACTCTTGCTCGATTCATCGTCTTTTCCTCCTTTCTTTTTATCCCTTATTTCGCATCACGCGGCATAAATTTTTTCATGCAAAGGGTAAAAAATAATAATGCCTGAATTCCCTTAAAATCAAAGGTTTCAAGCTTTGTAGCGTATTACATATATCACTCATAAACAGGTATTTATCAAGTCATTTCTACTATATATAGGGATAAAAATAAGCCGATGCTATAGAGATAACACCGGCTACAATTTTGCGATTTTTTCCTAATCATATTTCATGTAGGCATCAAATCCTGCCTTCTTTAGACGGGCCATGAGGGCCTCTGCATTCTTCTTGTCATTGAAGGCTCCCACCTGCACCCGGTAGTATTTATTACCAGATTCATTCTCCGGTTCGACCTCCACACCAGCACTGACCATTTCAAGATTGTCTTTATCAACCCACGTCATAATACCGGCCTTCTCACCCATGGTGCTTTTCAGAATAGTTTTTCCAAGAAGAACACATTCCTTGCCGCCTTTGATCACAGGTTTTCCATTAAACACATCCTGGGTGATTAAGTGATAGTTCCATTTCACCCAGTTTGGAATGATAGGACCGCCGGGATAATAGGTTCTGGCAGTCGCTTTGATTTCAACAATATCACCTGCTTCAAAGCCTTCTTTGGCCTCACCTACATTCTCCAGTGCCTTCTTTACTGCAGCTCTAAAGGTATCCATATTCTCTCCATGCTTTGGGAACCAGTGACCCACATCTGAATGATTAGATGCGATCCCTTTCTTGTTTCCTTCTGCATGGCTAAGGATGTCCTTTTCAGTCAGACCGTACTTTTTGCAGAGATGAACACATAGGGCTACTGCATTCTGCCATGCTTTTCTAAAGTAGGCTTCATTTTTCTTCACATCATAGCCTACCATCTGATTTTTAGAATAAGAAAACCCACCCGGCTCACATATCTCAAAACCGATGTGGGTATCATTTGCTTTGCCGCCTGCATGCCAGCCTCTGTGGTTCCAAGGCAGGTACTGGCAGATTTCCTTATCATCCAGGAAGGCATGGACACAGACCTGTCTATTGATTTCACCAGACTTGTAGGATTTATTCCATCTGCTGAACCAATCAGAAGCCATCACGCCCGGTGTGGCAGTGGAATGAACCATGATGCCTTCAGGCGTAATCTTTCTCCCAGCTGTATAGCAATCATTTCTGGTCATGTACTTTGTCTTCAAATTACTTAGTGCCATCCTTATCGCCTCCATCTTTTAGCTGCTCTAGGATGTCTTTGAGCTTCTCTGGAATTGGTAATCCCAGTCTTGTGGCATTTTCAATGATGCTGATCCCTTCGTTAGATAGATAAAAGAAAATCACTGCTGTTCTAATGGCACTGCCATCTCCTATGATGTTCTGGTCAATGATGTGTGCCACACCCACCAGAGAAAAGATCACTACTTTCTTGAAAATACCCCTAGCGCCTACATCACTGGATAAGTGTTTTTCTAACACAGCACACATGACTCCAAGTAAATAGTCGATTACCACAAAGGCAATCAAAGCATACAAAAACCCATCGTAACCTCCCAAAAAGTAGCCCAACCATCCACCCACAGCTGCAAATATCATCTGAACAATGTTCCAAATATCTCTCATTGTTTTTCCCTCACTTTCGTAAATTTGTGTATATAAAAAGACGCCCGGTGAAGGACGTCATAGTTTTCATTAATACGGTGCGTAATACACATAACCACTTGCTTTTGCATAGAACCCATCGCCAGGAATATACATAGCACCATCAAAGGTGTCATACTGAGTTGTTGTGAAACCTGGCTGTTCAACCCCCTCCCAGTACAGTCCATCATTGGAGACGCAGAGCATACTCTCTTTCAGAAGGGCAAACTTCCCCCAGTCCTCCATCCAGATGATGTTCCTTGGATTCGGGATATTGTTGTTGGCCAGATCCCCTACCCAGGAAAGATTCGTCTCTGTAATCTGCGTAGCATCATCACTCATCACGCATAGTTTCACGTAGTAGGTGTAATCGCCGCCCACATTGGTGTAGTTGAACTTCATCACAAAGAGGACATCATTCACGGACCGGATAAACATATATCGGGTGTCGTTCACATCCTCTGGTATGGTCGTGGTCCAAAGACCAGGACTTGCTGAACTAGCTATTGCGATTGATTTGTCGCCTCCAACCACGCCAACAAAGTTTCCCTTATGGGTGGTCAAGTATTTAAAGATGGGGACTGAAGTTCCATCAGATCCAACCAAGGTCCATGCGGTTCTTTCCTCTAATGAGTCAAAGCTGTAATAGACCGGTGATTTGTAGTACCACCAACTGACGATACCAGAGCCTCTGACCATATCATAAGCCCCACAGGTCATGGCATTATAGGCACCAGGACAGTATCCAGCATTATGCCATGTGATGCCATCAAAGGAAGCGATGATATTGGCAAGGCCCACAATCTTTGCGATAAACACACCATCTGCCGCATAGAGAATTTCTGGCTGTCCATGACTCCACCAAGGAACGCTGACAACGGTCCATTGCTTTGTGGTCTTATTCCAATAGGACATATAAGGGGTCTTTGCATAATAAACTGCGATTTGTGCATTGCCATTATCATAGACGTTAATCTGCTTCTCACTGCCATATTGGGTGTAACCAAAGTTGTTATAATATTTCTTGGTCCAGCTGAGTGTTGGGATGGTGAAGAGAACTTCCCCCCTGCCACCAAAGGCTGTCCAGATGGCCAAGGTATTATTGAAAATATGATCATAGCTCATGGATTTAGCCCTCCTTTATACTTTCGTGACGCTGGTGATTCGTCCACCGCTATCCACGGCGTAGTTATATGTTGCCGTTGTTCCGTCTGCATATTCAATATAAAAACTCATCATATCCACTGTTAAAGTGGCGACTTCCTTTAAGAGAAGCTCCGAGAAAATGTTATCAAGGGTAATGCTTGTGATCCTTCCGCCACTATCGGTGGTGTATTGATACTGGGCATGATATTGATGGGTATCTCCCTTCTCAACGGTGTAGGTCACATCAATGGTTGTTTCTGTCACCACTAGATCAGAGACGATGGTATAGGAAACTCCCAGGTCATTCACCTGTGTTTGAATGTCATCCACTGAGCTTCCCACATTATTTAATGAACTTTCTATCCGATAGAAGGTATCTGAAATACTGGGTCTGTATCTTCCGACCTCTACACGAATGTTGTACCGGTAAAAGGGATTGTATTCCAAGGAGATGATCCTAGTCTTCACGTTGATTCCTAGGGGAGTAAAAACAATCTGTACATTATCTCCTACAGCAAGGTTCAAAAGCTTAAAGAATGAGATGTTATAGGATGAAGCATTCTCCCTGGAATCATGGGATACTGCCACATTGGTGACGTTCCTTGAATCCATCACCGGGATATAGTCGGTACTTCCCCTATGATTTCGAATGTTGATATTGTAACCATCGTACTCGATTTCTCCACCAAGGATGGCGATATACTGCATCAGAGCAGCCCTTCTTGAGACTTCCTGATTGATCTTCATGGTGACGCTTTCTGTGAAATCTACAATCCCCGCGCTAAAAGGGGTTCCTGAAAGAACCTGCGCAAGTCCTGCAGCTGGATCTCCAGTGAAATCAAACTCCGTGATGTTATACATCTCATGGTTCAGGACATAAGAGACATGCTCGCAGATCACTGAACAGATAGGAAGGCTACCCTGAAGACTCTTTGATATCTGAACAATTTCAAAATACTGATCATCCAGCTTGGCGATCTGTTTTACTTTTAGTGCCAGTGCTGATTTTGCAAGTACCGTGAAGGAAAGGGTGTATTCCCCTTCCAGTGTTTCTCTGACATTAGCACTCATGACTTTTTTGATGCTTTGAAGAAGCGTACTTCCAGCATAGATTTCAATCAAGGCTCATCCCTCCTCTCTGTTTTATGATCCAGCCACTCCAAGATTTCTAACGGTGACAGTATTTTGGTTCCACTGAAGCTGGGCAATGACACGGGTTAATATATTGCCATCGATGGTAAGTGGGATAGTCACATCAAAGACTGCACCTTCAGAACCTCCAAGACTCCCTGATACTTGAGAATTCAGATCCAAATCAAAGTCCGTTGGTATGGTGTCTTGCATATCCTTTTCCACACCACTCATGGCTTCAGTAAAGCCCTCGCCTATACCCTCACTCATGTTGGCACCAATACCGGCGAACACTTTAGAAGGTGAGCGGATTCCAAGAACGCTCTTAACGCCTCGCACAATACCGCCAACCATACTGTCCACTTTGCTCTTTAGCCAGCCAATCATGGATGAGATACCATCCCATAACCCTCTGGCAATATTTCTTCCCACGTCATTCATGGAAGGAACTGCTCTACCAAGACCGGTGACAATAGCCGTGATAATCTGTGGAAGTTGAGCCACTAGCTGGGGAATCGCTCTGATCAGTCCAGCTGCCAATTGAATGGTCAGCTGAATCCCATTCTCGATAATCTTTGGATAGTTTCCAGCTAAGAAGCTCACAATGCTACTGATGATCTGAGGTAAAGCCTCAATTAATACTGGTAGGGCATTTAAAATACCCGTTGCCAAACCCTGAATCAGCTGAAAAGCTGCGTTCAAAATCTGGTCCATGTTAGCAATAAGTGTCTCCACAATCAGAATAATCGCCTGTACAATGGATGGAATCAGCTCGGGAAGTGCCTCTGCTATTCCTGTGGCCAAGGTCACAATCATCACAAGAGCTGCTTCAACCAGAGCCGGTAAATTGGCGATAATCCCATCCACCAAAGCCATCACAAGATATAAGGCCCCTTCTGTAATCTGCGGTAAAGCTTCAATAAGTGCGGTTAAGAGCGTCAACACGATTTGCATAGCAGAGTCGATGATCATAGGAAGATTTTCTACGATAGAACCAACCAAAGCCAAAATGATGTCCAATCCCAAGGTAACAAACTGAGGAAGCTGCTCTGTTATCAGCGTGGTAATACCGCTCACCGTTTCTCCGATAACCTCTGAAATCTTCTCAAAGTCACCATCTGCTTCATTGATTCCGTTGGATAAACCGGAGAATAAGTCGGTAATACCTGCCGATACTTCACTAACAGCTGGTAAAAACACACCTTGAAGGGATCGTTTTACACCTTCAAATCCATCTGAAAGATTATCATATCTAACTTCAGTGATCTGACTTAACGCATCCTTTGTTGCAATGGTACTGTCTTTCATACCAGCAAGGACCGGTAGGACTCCCGCTTCAAGGTCTTCAAACTGAGTACCAAAGAGCTGAACGCCGACGGTATTTCGAAGAATGGGATCCTCAATTTCATTCAACTTTTCCACTACTGAATAAAAAGCATCACTGGCCGTTTCCCCACCCTGGGCAAACTTCTGAGTCATTTCATCGGCATTAAACCCAAGGGATGTGAAAGCTTCAATGGTTCCTTTGCTTCCGTCTTTAGCCCGGATGTTAAACTCCTTGACCGCATCACCAATCTTATCGATACTAAAGGCTCCTGCTTCGGCACCACCTATAAGTCCTGCGATAAATTCATCTGCACTTAATCCTAAGGCTGAGTACTGATTTGAGTATTCATTTAATGTATCAAGTAAATCTCCGTTTTTATCAGCACCATTTTGAGCACCCGTTGCGATGATGTTATAGGCTTCTTTAGAAGAGATTCCGAAGTTCTTCATCAAGGCTCCTGCCGCTCTTGCAGATTCCTGAAGTTCAAATCCAAAGGTATCCCTTAAAGCAAAACCAGACTCTGTTGCCTTTTCTAGCTCCTGGCCCATGAGTCCGGTCGTCTTTTTCACTTCAGATATGCCATTAGCCACATCCTCTAAACTATCGCCAAAGTTATGCTTATACACATTTTGAGCGACTTCGCCCAACTCCTCCAGTTCCTGACCGGTAGCCCCGGTGGATGCTGAAATCTGATTGACAGCCATATTATATTCATCGCCCAGTTTAATGAGACTTGCTCCTGTAGCAACTGCGGCAGAGCCAATGGCAACGACGGTAGCTCCGATTGCTGCACCGATTCCTTTTAAGACGCCACCCAGTTTTTCAAACTTCCCCGAGGCATCATCTGTTTCATTGGCTGCTTGATTTACAGCATCAGCTAATCCACCTGCACCATCCTCTGCTTCATTAAAGCCTTGATTCATCTCATCGATGGCCTGAACATTCTTATCCAGTTCATTTTCCATCTTGTTGAGGTCGGCCTTGGCATTATTAAGTTGAATAGCCCAGTTCTGCGTTCTTCTATCGGTCTCACCAAAGGAGTCGGAGGCATTTTTAAGAGCGGCTTCAAGGGTACCTATCTTATTTTTCTGAGCATCAATCTCTTTATTCAGCACGTTGTTTCTTGCTGTCATCGCCTGAATGGACTTATCCTGCTTATCAAATTGTGAGGTAACAAGATTCATTTCAGAACCCAGTACCTTGAAGCTTCGATTGATATCTCTAAGGGCATTCTTGAACTCCTTCTCGCCTTCCACACCAATCTTCAATCCAAAATTATCAGCCATTGTGACTCACCTCCTCCTCTTTGGGCATGAAAAAAGACACCTCATTTGAAGTGTCCTAAAAAATTAGTATTTTGTTTTTGGTTGAAAGTAAGTTACCTAATAAAAATCAATCGTCACCGAATATCTATATGAACTTCTTTACCTAAGCTTTTAGCAATTTTAATAAGGAAGTCTAACGATGGATTATAGGACCCACTTTCAAGCCTGGAGATATTAGATTTTCTGGTTCCAGCTCTTTTTGCCAATTCTTCTTGAGTCATTTTCATGCTTTTTCTTGCTTCGATAATCTGTGAAATCAATTCGTATCTTGGTTGTAATTTGTTATACTCTTCTTCAAATTCAGCATCTTCCATAAGTTGAGCCTTAATATCTTCGAACTTTACTCCGGCAGATTTCGTTTTCACATTCACTTTACTCATCATTACACCTTCTTTCATAATCCTCTTTATATTTTCTTGCTCTATCAAGTTCCCTCGAAGGAGTCTTATTAGTTTTTTTCACAAAACCATGGAGCAAGATAAATCTACTACCAGTATATGCAAAATAGAATACTCTAGCTATATCCGTAGAGAACTTAACTCGCAATTCATAAATTCCTTTATTATCTTTCCCTTTAATTGATTTTGTATGCGGTTCTCTCAGGTCAAGTCCATGATCTTTTAAAAGTTCAATTTCTCGAAAAGTCTTAGCTCTTAGTTTAACAGGTAAGGATTCTAGGAAGTCTTTCACTGGAACTTCGCCATTTTCTTTTTGATAAAATTCAACGTCGTGTGCCAACCTAGTTCCCCCCTCTGCTAATACTTCCTTCGATTACATGTTATCATATACGATAACTTTATGCAATAAAAACTTTGTGTGAGCAATAAGAGGGTATGAAAAGAGACACCATATTTCGGTGTCAGTGTAATTTAACTTTTTGATTTTTAATGTAACAATCTTACAGTTACATTTTAAGTCTTTGATGTTACATTACCTATAGTCTGAAAATGACATACATGCAAATCTAAAGCTTATTATTAGCACACATGCCAACCCTCATCTTTGTCATTCTTGTTCGTATATACTTGTTTATTTACGCACCAAAAGGACATCTACAGCCATGAGGGAATAACATCGTCGATGAATAACTCCAGTTTTGGCTTTGCAATACCAATGAACTGTTTGTGACATTCCCAAAGGTCCATGAGGTATCCGATAGGCATCAGCCACACCTCGTCTTCTTTTCGGTTAAGATGGGCTGTGCCATAGTAGATCAGTCGGGTAAAGAGTTCTTCGTCACTTACCCGACCACCTCGTTTTTTGAGGGTTCACTCTCCACGTTTCTCTTGGTTCCCCTCATCATACTGGCCATGATGGCATTCTTGTACTCAGCCAAATCAAAGGGAGTAGTGAGAAGCTCAACTTCCTCTTCGGTGAGGAGTTCTTTCTTCTCATCCTTATTCCTGATGTTATGGATCAGAATGGACTGGTTTGCCAGAAGGGTTATCAGCCATACAATCTCATCCAGTGCCATCTCGAAGTTCTCGGTCTTCATCAGCTTGGCCCCTAAGTTCTCAAGCCCACCATAGCGTCCGGCAATCGCCTTTGTCGCTTTTGTTGTTAGGATCAGTTTGAAGTCAGTACCACCGATGTTTATTGTCGTGCTTCTCTCTTCTGATACTTCATCTAATTTTATTTTCTCATCTGCCATTACTATTTACCTCCCATTAAGATACCGTCACTGTAGCTACGGTTGTCGTTACATCACTGGCACCAACAAGGCTAAGAACACAGTAATAGTAATAGGTATCCGCCAGAAGATCCGTTGGAATATCAAAGCTTGCCGATGTCTCTCCGTTAATAGCAGTGCCTCCGGTTGTACTATCGATAGTGTTCTCATACCACTGGTATGTTACTGGATCGCTGGTGTTGGACTCAGCTACGACAGAAAGGCTTCCTGTAATACTACCGGCTGTTACTTCCGTCAGCCCTGCAGGTTGAGTTGTGATGGTAATGGTCGGCGTTACTGCTGTAAAGTCCGGTTCATAAACTGATGTGAACCAGCTTGAAATTGTTGAAGCTGATACTCCTGTATCCCCTTCTGTCACTTCTGCTTTCCAAGGATGCTTGTTTTCTCCATCCAGCTTGTTTCGTCTAAACACAGTCCCTTCTATGGTGGGACTACTAAAAGTAATGGAGTCTCCCTTAGTTGCAAGGGTTGTGGCTGGCACACTGAAAATAACTCTGTAGAGCCAAAAGTAGCGATACTTTCCATTGGCTTTCTTAGCACGAAACCCGACTGCCACCGGACTTCCCCCGTCTTCGCTTCTCGAAACAACGACATTGTTGCTGTCGATTTTACATCCAGTCAAATCCTGAGCTACCAATGACCCGATATCATCGATTCCAAGTGTCAGTGCGCCACTTTTAAATTCCTTCACAACTTCTGATGCACCATCATCTGCATAAAGAATCGCTTCAATCAGTTCCACGCTTAGCTCAGCTGTCATGGCTTTTGCCAGGACCTTTGGTGTGCCATAGGTTTCGATGCCATTTTGATCTTCTGTAATCTTGGCATAATAAAGACTGTCCAATCCGATTGTTGCCATGTCTATTCCTCCTTCAAAATCGCTGAATCTGTTTCAGCTAAAATTTCACTTCATATTCTCTCGCCACATCGATGGCGAAGTGGTGAAAACCGGTATCTTCTTCGTATCCGAGATACCTTCTGTCCGTTATGATAAAGCCTGCTCCCAGTAGTACTTTTACCACTTCATTCTTTCTCGCCTGGTAGTTGCCCTTAGAAAACAAGGAGAGGCGAACTTCCTGTAGTTCTGCTCCTGGCAGATCGTCAGCATAATGATCGAACATATCACTCATAGGGATAAGGACCAGATATTCATCCGGCGCTTTTTTACTGAATACACCTGTTTCAATGGGAATCCCCAAAGGCTCAAGGACCTCGCCTATATCCTTCAAAATACTGTTATACATTTCGCTCGCCCTCCTTATCTTTAGATTTTACTGATCTCTTCATCCAGCTTTCTTTTCATTGTCTCAATACAGGCATTCCGGCTGGCTGTTTTTGCCGGCTTCAAGAATGGCTTGGCCGGCTGACCGGATTTTCCATACTCTAGAATGTTTGCAAGCTTGGCGTTTGACTCACCGTCACTTCTAGGTTCATCAAATCCCACCTTCACATCGTAGTCCCCATTACGATTAATCCCAGCCGGAGAAACCCCAAGGGCATCAATCAGCTCTCCAGTTGATCTTGAAGGCAACTTTGTATCATTTCCAATAACCGCCTGAAGGTTTGACTTCACTTTGGCTTTCACCACTTCGCCACCTTCTTTTAGGACTTTCGGTATGATTTCATCGGTCTTCTCGGCCAGGGTAGATACCTTCAACAAAAAGTCTTCAGGTAGCTTGTAGGTTGCTCGCGCCATGAAATCACCCCCTAGTCCTTCGTGGCTTCAATTTTTTCTGCTGCTACTTCTAAATAAAATCCCATAATAACCTCAACGCTTAAGATTCGGTACTCACCGGTATCACAGCGAATCAGCATGCCAGGTTCAATCACCGCATCAGGAATCCTTCTAAACTGAAAGGTAGCATTAGCCTTGGTGTAGGCGGCCATATTGGCCCACTTTCTTGATCCGTGTCTTTCATCCCTATACGCACGAACACTGGCGATGATCTCTTCTCCCTTAGAAGAGAATCCTTCATCGTCTTTCATGGGAATCGAATCGATTATGTCGATTCGGGTGTTCATCTTCCCAAAGCTCATACCCTTCACCTGCCTTTACTGCCTTCTCCTCATAACCATGACTGCGATCCTTTCGTCTGCCTTTTCGGTAGCATCTTTTCTGACGTTTCCTTCTTTTCTTCACCCATAGCCGTTTCATCAGACCTGCCACTCCTTTCCCATGCGTAGAAGTAGATGTACTGTCTTCCACACCTGTTCTGAAGCACTGACATTGTCATTAAAGAAACCACCGGTGGAGCCATCACGACTCTCATAAAAATGAGAAGCCAGCATAATGACCCCTTGCTCGGTGGTCGGTGACATGGTGTTTTCTTTGTAGAAGTCCGTCCCTAGATGCTGATAACCTTCGGCGTAGCTGATGGCAGCGGTAATGAACCCTTCTAGCAAGGCATCATCCTCATTATGGGTTACAATGAGATTTTGTTTTACCTTCTCAAGAAGCGTCATCTACCATCACTCGCTTTCCATCAGGCCAGCGGTTTTAAGCTTTAAAAGTAAGGCATTGAAATCTGCTACCAAATCCGCCACATCTACAGCGGTGCTGTCTGCTTGAAAAGCTGCAGGTTTCAACTCTGCTCCACCAAATGTGATTTTTCCTTCTGCAGTTACGGCAAGCTCTCCACCGATAACGGTTTTATCGCCACCCTGCTCGGTATAGTTTTTTGTGTTATATCCCATGGTTTTCCCTCCTTATCAAAGTGAAAGGAAGGCAGTAACTAGAACTACCTTCCCGTTAAATTACTTAGGCCTTTTGCTGAAGGACCTTGATGGCTTCAGGAAGGATCAACTTCGCATCCAGTCTCTGAGATGCAAGGAATCCGACCTGACCATTTGCTGCATAGAGTTCATTCAGACGTTTGAAGGTTCTACCCTGACGATCAGCAATCCAGTAGTACTTGAAGTCTCCAAAGAGAATAGTCTTCTCACCCGCTGCAGCTACTGGCATGTACTGAGAAGTCACCACTGGACGATTCAGAATCGTATCCGGTGTTCCTGCCTGAACAGATGGCTGCCACAAGTACTGACCCTGACCATCTTTGAGCTTTCTAATGGCTTTGATGGTCGCATCGTTCACAAGGAAGGTCGCATTCTTTCTATAGGCCGACTTCAAGCTGTGGTACAGGTCCAGTACCTCATCAATGGTGATGGCTGTTGCGCTTGCAGCAGTCACACCAAGGCTTGCTCCACCAGTTGTATGAAGAAGACCTGTAGGTTTGCTGCTTCCATTTCCAGTGAGGAAGCTTTCCTCTTCTGCAGCACCGATTCGTCTTGCAAACTCAGCTGCAATGTAGGCTTCAAGGTCGAAGTAGCTATCATTAAGAAGCTCATCAGAAACCTTCAGCATGGTACCAAGTTTGTAAGCTGACAAGGTCACCTGGGTGAAGGCATCGTCGCTCTCTTGGAATGCACCCTCTTCGTCCATCCATGCAGCGGATCCATGGCTCGCAACTACAGGAATCTTTCGATCACCATAGCTGGTCGTAATCACGTTACACAGATTTCTAAGAAGGTTGGCCTCCTGAAGTGCCTGAATCAATTGGTTCTCATACTCATCCGGTACAAGGAAGCCACCCTCTGAATCGGTCCCGATCTGAAGTGCGTTGTGAACTGCAGGGTTCATCTTGTTTCTCATGGCACCCCAAAAGGCACTCTTATAGGCATCAGATGCTCTGCCGGTTTTTTCTTCGGTCATCTTATCAGGTCTTGATGCAAGAGGTTTGCTAAGGGCAGCTGAAAGCTCTCTGTCCATCATCTCTTGACGCTCAAGTCGTTCGATTTCTTTTCCAAGGCTGACCACTTCATCTTCCATCTTTTCATAGACGGCATTGTCCTCAGGTTTGATCAGACCATTCTCCTGACGATGTTCATCAAGGAATGACTTAGCCTGCTCCCAAACCTTGGCGCGTTTCTCTCTTAGTTCTTGAATTTTACTCATATTCATTACCTCCAATTTTTAATCAGCTCCAGCCGTCTTTCCAGCTGGGCAATAGGGATCTGGTTTACTGAATGGGCAGGAGCCTTCAAATCGTCTTCACCTTGTGGTGCAGGTTCTACGCTCTTTTCTGGCTCCTTAGTTCTAGCGTCATCATCATGTGCTTTTAGGTATTTCATCCTCGCCTTAATACCAGGGAGTTTGTTCCTTAGAGCATTTGTCACTGTCATCTGGTCAAAGATAAAGCCACCGGAACCTTCATCCACCGGCTCTGATTCATAAAGAATCTTGTCGGCAAACTTCAGCTCGATGGCTTTGTGGGCACTCATCCAGGTTTCAGCGTCCATCATGTGTGAGATTTTCGCTCTGGAAAGGCCCGTCTTTGTCTGATAAGCATTGATAATGCTCTCTTTTACTTCACTGAGTAGGTTAATCCCCACCTGCAGATCCGCTACTTCGCCAGCAATAAGCATGGCTGGGTTATGGATCATGATTACTGACAGTGGGGAAACACACACTTCATCTCCCGCCATGGCAATGACTGAAGCGGCACTGGCTGCGAGTCCATCTATATGGACACTGACCTTGCCGGGATACTCTTTAAGCATGTTGTAAATCTGTGCAGCAGCGAAGGTATCTCCACCTGGTGAGTGTATCTTTACAACAATGTCATCCGTCTCCGGGCCACTGCCATAAAGCTCCGTCTTAAACTGTTTAGGGGTGATATCATCATCAAACCAAGAAGACTCTGCAATGTACCCTTCAAGGTGCAGGGTTCTCACTGTAGGCTCCTCGGCTTCATTCACCACCCATCGCCAAAATTTGTCCATCTAATCAACCTCCTTTCGGGCATGAAAAAAGCACTCCTCGATTTTGAGAAATGCTGTTGATACTTCCAATTTGTTTTCTAGTTGTCCACAGAAATGGGCCAAGTTATACACTTATCATCAAGGCTCATCACCACCAGACTCATCCATGGATTTCTTTGCATAGGCCCCAGCCATCTTAAGAGGTAGCATGTTGCCGTTGACCAGATACAAATCTCCGCCATCTTCTTCAGAAATAGGATCCATGTTCTCCATCCTCCTCACATCATTAACGGAGAAGAAACCGTTTTGAATACCGATGGCGTATCCATCCATCCTGGATTTATAATCCCCACGCATAAGTGCCGAAGCATTGAAGGACACGAAACACTGACCTTTCTCTTTCTCAAGAAAGAGCTTCTTGTTCATTGCCTGTTCTATTCGGACCAGCCAAGGTCTGATGGTATGGACAACAAAGCTGATGGATTGGTTTTCAATGTTACTGAATGAACTCTTGCTAAGGTCCGCCACCATATGAGGTGGCACTTGAAAGATTCTACAAATCTCTTCGATCTGAAACTTTCTCGTTTCAAGAAACTGCGCATCGGAGTTGGGCATGCTGATGGCTTGGTACTGAAGGCCATCTTCAAGGACTGCCACCTTGTTGCTGTTTCCACTTCCCCCATAAGCCGCCTGCCAGGCATCTCTCACTTTTGATGGATCCTTGATGGTTCCTGATGTTGAAAGAATACCGCTTGGTGTAGCGTTGTTGGCAAAGAACCTCCCACCATATTCTTCAGCGGCTATGTTAAGTCCGATGGCATTTTTCGCAAGGGCCACCGGTGAGTAACCCATGACACCATCAAAGCCTAGACCCGGTACATGAAGAACATCCTCCGGCCCTAGATAATGGGTGGTGGTGTCCTTCCTATAAGCGTAGTAGAGATTGCCATTCTTATCTCGATCCACCGTCATCTTATCGGGAAGCAGGGGATAAAGATGCACCACTTCCCCTTTACCATTTCGAATGATCTGGCAGTAGGCATTTCCCCATAGAAGAAGGTGGGTCATCATGGTTTCCCTTAAGGTAAAGGACGTCATCTCCGGGTTTGGTTCATCGTGCAGTATCCTATACAGCGGATGGGTGTACAGCTTTTCTTTGCCATCACCTTGATACCTGTAAGTGTGAAGGGGTAATGATGCCACTGTCTCTGCAATGATTCGCACACAGGCAAAGACTGCTGTGGTCTGCATGGAGCTTCGCTCGTTGACGATTTTTCCCGATATACTTTGACCCATATAAAAGTTTGGTGCACTACTGACACTATCTGTAGGCTCTGCTCTCGCCTTAAAGAGCCATTTAAAAAAGTTCGCCATAATCTATGTTCACCCCCTTCTATCCTAAAATGATCATGTCGCGTTCATCATAAATAGACCCATCATCATCTGGCGGATTCACTGTAGCTCTGGCAAGGCCCATGATCATGGCCACAATACCATCTATCTTTTCTGAGGACTTTTCCTTATCCACCTTGATGTTTCCAGCAGGGTCCGTTCTGACCACAATGTTATCTGCCATCCACCGAAGAACCGGGTGACCGCCATGGGCTATCTGCTTACTTAAGGTGAGTCGCATGAGATCCTTTGTTGGTGGAGACATGTCTTTAAAGCCCTGACCAAAAGGTACAACGGTAAATCCCATACCCTCTAGGTTCTGACTCATTTGCGTTGCACCCCAGCGGTCATAGACAATTTCTCTGATATTGTATTTCTCACCAAGACGTTCGATGAATTTTTCGATGAATCCATAGTGGACCACGTTTCCTTCTGTAAGATTTAGAAGTCCCTGCCTGTGCCAGATGTCATAGGGAACACTGTCTCTTTTTACGCGCTGATGAAGGGTTTCTTCTGGCAGCCAAAAGTATGGGAGCACCTGAAACTTGTCTCCCTCTTCTAATGGAGGGAACACTAAAACAAAAGCGGTGATGTCACTGGTTGATGATAGGTCAAGACCTCCATAGCAGACTCGCCCTTTCAGCTCTTCCGGGTCTACAGGATAGTTACAAAGGTCCCACTTATCCATGGGCATCCATTTGATTTCCTGCTTTAACCACATGTTCAGTCTCAGCTGTTTAAACAAGGCGAGATCTGCCGGATCGTCTTTGACTTGATTGTAGTGCTCCCTGACCCTCTCTATAGAAATGGTATGGCCAAGACTAGGGTTGGCCTTATACCAGTTGTTTTCATCTTCAATGTCCGCATCATCTTCTAACCCATAGATAATGGCCAGGAATGTCGGATCTACTCTCTTGCCTTCAAGTATGTCTTTCGCCTTTTGATGCATCTCCCAGCCATAGCCAGAGAGTTGATTACCTGCAGTGGTAAGGTATAAAAACAGCGGCTGGGTTCTCGCATCCCCTGAACCGGTGGTCAGCATCTTGGCAAGGTCTGGATTCGGATAGGTCCAAATCTCATCAAGGATAACGCAGGAAGCATTGATACCGGATTTTGATTTTACATCGGAACTTAATACCTGATAGAAGCTTCCTGTCTTTGGATAGACGATTCGCTTGGTGGATCTCACCAGATTGGTCACTTTTGATAGAGTTGGATTTCCTTCCACGAAGTTCATACTGGTGTTAAAAATAATGCTGGCCTGTTGTCTATCACAAGCGGCTACATACACTTCTGCGTTGGGTTCTCCATCAGCTAAAAGCATGTAAAGGGCAATGGCTGCGCCCAGCTCCGACTTACCGTTTTTCTTGCCAATCTCCACATAAGCGGTTCGGTACTGGCGGGTACCATCTTCTCTCAAGGTTCCAAAGAGGCGCCTCACCAAATCCTTCTCCCAGGGAAGTAACTTAAAAGGCTGACCGGCCCATCTGCCTTTGGTCAGCTTCAGTTGTTCGATAAAGTTTATAGCGTGATTGGCATGAGCTTCACTAAATGGCATAGGCGTCTCCTCCTTTCAAATTAGTCGTCCTTACTCTTTTTTAGAATGTCCTCCGCCTTCGGTACATTGGATAGCAGCTCTTCCATGGCATCGCCCTCGATGGTGTTACCGCTGTTATTGATGTTGAGTCTACTTCTGGCAGATGGGCTTAGCCCAAGCTCTGAACAGAAGTTTCTCATTTGTTTAAGGTTTTGCTGGGCAATGGACACCTGAGGAATCTGCTGAATGTATCCTGAAGCGGTCTTTAAAATGGATCCATGCTTTGAGATGAATTCTTCTGCTTCCTTCCATCTAGCGTAGGCTTGACAGTACCCGGCAAAGGCTGCCATATCCACTTGAGTCAGTAGTCCCATGGCTTCCAGTTCTTTTGATAGCCTTCTCCATTCTTTCTTGGCATCCGGTTCCAGCCATGACGGGCACTTGGGTGCTATCTGTTTTGGTTTTGGTTCATTCTTATTCAGTGGTCTTTTTCCTGGATTGCCTTCCAGCTCTTTGACCGCTGTAGGTTTTGGTGGTCTTCCTCTACCTGCCATAACTTTCACCTCCTTCTTTTACTGCAAAGAAAAAGAGCCATTTCAAGGCTCCAAATGTTATTAATTCACTTTGTTTATGTCGATTTTAACTTCTTCAACTGCCCATCCTGTGAAGTCTTTGAACCATTTCTTTGAAAACTTCTCTGCCATCTCTTCGGTGTCCCAGTAGCAGGCTTTGTCAAAATCAAAGGTCCATTTGGGGTGGCCATCCCACATGCTGAGGTATAGCTTCTTACCCGCTTTCGTTTGCATCGTTACTGTGTAGAAAATCTCCATTTTTTTCGCCTCCTTCGTTTTGGTATATACATATATCACTCTGAAGGCTAAATTAGTCAAGGATTACTTCCCACGAATTCCTTTATAATTAAAGTTCCCTTTTCGAATCTCTTCATGATCTGCTTCCACAGCTTTGTTATATTCAGGGTCTTTTGTTTCCTGCTCTTTGCAGCTTATGCAGATGCACTGCTCATTAAACATCGACATGATTCGCCCACCTTCTAAGCTTCCACCGCAGCGGTCACAATGTTTCTGACTAAAAAATCGATCCATCTATCTGAACCTCCTACTCTATATCCACATATTCCATTAACATGGCTAGGGCCTCATCATAGCTCTTGGCACCACTCGTGATTCGCTTAATCATTTCATCTGCCTTTTCAGGCTCCCCAGCTTCCTTCAGGGTTCGTGACACAATCCCCATCAGATTAAAGATGTTACCATCCTCGCCAATGAGTCTGCATTTAGGTTTCATCATTTTCATCCACCTTTCTGAAAGCACCACTTCCTTCCAGGTGCTTAAGAAGTGTCTTCCTGGTTTCCTTATACTCCGGTCCATTCATCCCGATACGGATCAGCCAGGTTCTAAGGGCATACTTGGGATTATCATCTTGGGCCTGTTTGTAGGATGCGCGGTTTAAGGTTCTTCCGTAGTTCGCTATGAGAACACATAAATCCTGAAGTGCCTTGATCCTTTCTGGATTCAAGTTTGAGCTGTGAAGTTTGAAGGTGAACGTCTTCTCATTAAAATCAATCTGAAATCCTGGACACCTGTTTGTCCCCAGTTCTTCAAGGGCTTCTTTAAGCGCCTCCAAATCTTTAATCTCTGGCTTATTCAGGTCTTCTGCAAACCCATCATCCATGAAGGCTTCCTCTGTTTCAAAAGCCATCATGATAAGCCGCTGCTTGCTGCAAAGCATGTTGATGATATTCTTCAGGCTATCAGCTGTGTGATCTTCAAAGTTTAATTTAACTTCGACCCCACTAAGTTCTTCTAGCAGATTAGTCGATTCAGCATTTTGAGCTGCCTCATGAGTTTCAGTTTGATTCATCTGCACTTCATCACTTTCCTCTTGATCAGTCAGTGGCTCTGGTTCTAATTGTTGATTCAGGATTTCTTCCATGGTGATGGGCTCTCCATCGCCTCTCGTAATACCACCATGTCTGTCTATGGTGTAGACTTCATTTTCTGTTCTGATTTCATAAGCAAAGCTTGGAACACTTAGGTACTTGGGTTTCACGCCAAAGTGCTCGCCCAGTTGTTTGATCATTTCTTTCCGGTCCATATTCATACCTCCTTCGTTTTGGTACTTACATATATCACTCTAAACACAGGATATAGCAAGCGATATATTTTCATTTTTGGAATTGGAAATTCTACCATTGAATTGGTAATTTCTTTCATATACCATAGTAGTAACAACCTAGGAGGTGCAAATGAAATCAACAGGCATTGTTCGGAAAGTTGATCAGCTTGGAAGAATCGTCATCCCAAAAGAACTAAGAGACACACTCGGCATCGATCAGAAATCACCACTTGAGATTTTCACCAGTGAAGATACCATCATCCTCGGCAAGTACGAGCCACAGTGCGCAATCTGCGGTAATGCAAAAGGCACTCGCAAATTCAAAGGAAAGCTCATCTGCAATAATTGTATTGCCTTTATCAAAGAAGCAGGCCGCTAAGCCTGCTTTTTGCTTTTTCAGTTTTTATAGTTCAAGACCAGTGTAACGAGGATAATCATATCCTTCTGTATTGACCAGGACCTTCTCTCCCGTGTCGATGTTTACGACTCTGATGCATCTGATTTTACCTTCTTGGTCCATCCCACCATCTTCATGGGAGATCCAAGGCTGATCTTTGAAAAAGTCCTGGGCAAAATCTCTGAACTCTTCATCCTTTAGAATCACTTCTCTCGTGATGGTGTATGGCTGACCTTTCTTTCCCTCTTTGATGGCTTGGTGGGTGAGTTCTTTCAGCTCTACTAGGTCACACACTTTTCTACCAAATAATGCTTTCATCACTTTCTCCCTCCCACTCTTTTGAAGTACCCTGTTTCCAGAAATTCCTCAATCTCGCCTGGGGTGTAGATCAGGCATTCATCATCACTTTCTTCAATGGGGGCAAGGATAAAATCTCGATCCCATTTCCCAGCGATTTCATAAACCTTACCACTTCTGCTTTCAAACCTGTCTTTCTTTTGAATCATCATTTCCTTGACCTCCTTGCATTTTGTTTGCTTTCGGTACTAACATATATCACTCAAAAGCTACATATATGCAAGTCTTTTCTTGAGAAATGATGTATATTCTCAAGCTTACAGAAAACTCGGTGGATGCTTCTTGATGGCTTTCTCACTGATGGCCAGAGCATCTTCTATAAATGCTTCATCAAATCCGGCAGCCCTATAACCTTCTTTCACAGTCTCAAGATAACTTCTGCTTGGAAGGTTGAGATGGATTCTATCTAGAATCTTATCGGTCATGATGTACACCATGGCTGTAATGGTAGCTCCATCTTCCAAGGTGACTTTCACATCTTCCTTTTCATAAAACCTCGGATAGCCTTCGTAAAAGTCCAGTGCCTTTTCATCTTCCGGCTCAAGCTCCCAAACAACCACTGGAACTTTACCACCACGTTTTTTCTCAATGGTACAGTAGGCGTTTTCCATCTGACCCTTGAATAACAGACGGTATCCTTTTAGCATCCCTTTGCCGTAAAGCTTAGCCGTTGGACACCTCATGGCCATTTGACCGATATTGAGATTGGACCCGTAGGCCACGTTTAGTCTTTTTTCCACTTTCATCATCACTTCATCCTTTCTTAAAGAGCGGTTTATCCCCTTCATCTTCGCCTGTGTGGGCTTTTGTTCGTAGATGGGAACCCTTCTACCACCTTAAGAGCGGTCTCCCGCTCAGTGGGTTTAAAGGCGCCGCCTTTTTTATCTATGCGGCTGTACGAAATCTCCAGGCTGCACTGCCATCCAGGTGCTTGCAAAGGTGCTCTCTGCAGTTCTTGAAATCGTCTCCGATAAAACCGATTCGGTTAAGCCAGGTTCTCATGGAGAACTTTGGGTTTTCAATCTGTGGCTTCTTGCTGCTGGCACTCTTTTGAGTCAAGGCCTGATGGTTCATCGCAAGGCTTAAGGCAACGTAGCTTCGAATCTTTCCTGCGTGAAGGGTTCCGTTGAATCCCCTAAGCTCAACCGTTCCGCATCCGTTAAAAAGGCTGTGAAGGTTTAGAAAATGGTATCGGCTTTCATGGTAGTGTCTTTCTCTTCTCTCGCTGTAGTCTTGGTACCAGATGTCTTCAATCTGCTTCATGGTGGTTGGCTTTTTCTTGTTCATTCTCTCAACAAGGCGTTGGTCCATCTTTTTGCAGTAGTGCATTCTTCTTCTCTCTATTTGAAGGGCATCGTATAAAAGGTCGTTTCTTGAGTAGATAATGTTCATGAAGTTTCTGATGGACCTTGGTGTGTGGTCCCTGCCGTCCAGGTGGATGTGAATGCCGGTGCAGTTTTGCTGTTCTGAAAAAGCTCCGGCTTTCCTGAGTTTTCTTACAATCTCCTGAAGGCTTGCCATATCCTTTTCGTAGGTTAGGATTGGGCTGACCAGTTCGACGCTGTATTCTTTTGAGGCTGAAACCTTATGGCCGCCTACTTTCTTTTGAGTGGTTATGCTTCCGTCATACATCACTTTCCACTTTCGTCCATCGGATGCTGTGATTCTGAAGGTTCCGTAGTAATCGTGAAGTTCTTCGAGGCTACCGCCTAAATGCTCTGCTACAATCTTTGCCGCTTTTCTTCTCGTGATTCCTGTAAATTCAATCTCGATGCCGAAGTTGCTCTTTAAAAAATCCTTGTTTGCCATGGTATTTTCCCCTTTCTCATTTAGGTGTGTTTCTTTGGTCATGTACATATATCACTCTAAACGAGATATATAGCAAGTTAATAATGAGGAAAATACTGTATTTATTTATACATCTTGAATTTCTGATGGTTTCTCAACACTACTGATATGAACCTTTTCGCCCTCACGAAGTACATATACATCATCATCTGTCCCAACCTGCTCAATGTATCTTTTAACAATAACGGTGGCATACTTGGGGTCGAGTTCTAGTGTATAGGCGATTCGGTCGATCTGCTCACAGGCAATAAGTGTAGAACCACTGCCACCAAATAGGTCCATAACAATCCCGTTAACCTGGGATGAATTCTTTATCGGGTAGCAAAGAAGCGGTACCGGCTTCATGGTTGGATGCTCACCATTCTTTTTTGGTTTATCGTAGTTCCAGACTGTCGTTTCAGATCTACCAGTGAACCACTTGTGTTTCCCACCTCTAAGCCATCCGAAGAGAATCGGTTCATGGATCCAGTTGTATGGACTCCTTCCAAGGACCAGGGAATTCTTCTTCCAGATACACACACCACTTAAGTGGAAGCCTGCTTCAATGAAGGCCTTCCTGAAATTGAGTCCTTCCGTATCTGCATGAAAAACATAGATGGATCCGCCGGGAGCAGTATGGTCTGCCATGTTCTTAAAGGCAGCAAGCAGGAAACTATAGAAGGTGTCGTTGTCTTGTTTATCATTTTGGATCTTAAGTCCGCTGGCACTTTCGAAGTCCACATTATAAGGCGGATCCGTCAGGACCAAATTAGCCTTCTTGCCATCCATGAGCTTTTCTACATCTTCAGGTTTCGTTGCATCACCACAAAGAAGACGGTGTCTTCCGAGGAGCCATACGTCTCCCGGCTTAACAAAAGCAGCTTCCTCTAATGCTTTATTCACATCGTAATCATCGTCTTTTGCATCCTTATCGTGAACCTGACTAAAGAGGTCTTCAATTTCTGCAGCATCAAATCCAGTAAGGGTCACATCGAAGTCCTGTGCTTCGAGATCTTTAATCAGATCAGCCAGAGCTTCAAACTCCCAATCGCCTGTGACTTTGTTTAACGCAACATTGAGAGCCTTTTCTCTTTCAGGGCTCATCTTAACAATGACACATTCGACTTCCATGTGACCTTCTGCCACCAACACCTTATATCTTTGATGGCCGCCGACAATATTGCCCGTCTCTTCATTCCAGATGATTGGCTCCACATACCCGAACTCCGTCATGGACCTTTTCAGCTTTTCATAAGCAGGATCTCCAGGCTTTAAATCTTTTCTTGGGTTATACTCTGCCGGGTTGATATCCGTTACCGGAACTTTCCTTATAATCATGTCCTGTTTCATCAGATTCCCTCCATTTCTTGGCATTAAAAAAGCCCTAGACTCAATTCTATAGGCTAAAACTCATAAAATATTATAGAAAAACACCTGTTTTTCAAGGTTGTAATGAATTCACTTTGACTTAGTTTCTTGTTTATTCATGGGTGGCTACATCCCACTATTCATGCGGTTTTCAGGAGATTATCTCCCTGTGAATATTGCGAAGAATTTTGGGGATATACCCCCCTTTGGATTTTTGCGATTTCTCACAAAAGACCCTGGCGCGTTGTCGTTTAGCCACTTCTGTAGAGATTGAGACCCCCTACCCCCTCGTGGGTTTCGGATTATTTCCGAAGCCTCCATCTTCTTCAGCGGTCTTCTTGGAGTGACAACTTTTACACAGCGGCTGCCAGTTGTTTTTGTTCCAGAAGAGTTTCCGGTTACCACCGTGTGGTTTGATGTGGTCCACCTCAGTTGCCGGGGTGAGTCTTCCTTCTCTCTCGCAGTGAACACACAGGGGATGCTTCTTAAGAAACTCCTTGCTGGCCTTTCGCCACTGGTAGGTGTACATCTTTGAACTCCTGTCGTTCTGAATCCTAATCATTTCTTTCTTGTGCTTCTCACAATATCTATCATGGGTCAGCGACTGACACCCAGGATAGTTACAAATGCTCTTTGGTTTCCAGGGCATCAGCTTCACCTCCCGTTTTCCCTTAAGAAAGGTATAGAAAAAGCTCCAGTTCATTAACCAGAGCTTGGGATCCAAGAATGCTGCGTTTCCTAAGATTCGAATCGATATAGCTTAGGCGTATGCTACAGCATATGGTGTTCTTGAATTTTTTTCTATACCTTTACACCATATACTATAGCATGGGTACCTACTGACATTCACTGACATTTACTGACACAATTTCATCCTTTCGAATTCTTTTAGGGCTTTTCCATGAATTCGATACACCGTTCTTGGATCATACCCCATGGAAGCTGCAATCTCATCCCAGCCTTTTCCGCTTAGGTATCGAAGTTCAAGTAAGAGCTGTTGGTTGATATCATCCATCATGTTAATGGTATCTTGAATGTCTTTCTTGAGATCAACCAAGCGATCAATGTCAGCATTGATTTCATTTTCAAGGTCAATGACTTTCACCATGGTGCTTTCCATCTTGCTCTTCTCAATATTCCCACCACAGATTTTTTCCTTGGTAAAGCTCGATGTAACTTTCATGGCTAGGCTTTTGAGCGTTGCCAATTGCTCTAACTTACTATCAATCATCTGGTCCAGCCAGATTGCTTGAGATAAATATTCCTTTGCATTCATTAGCCCACCTCCACATCATCTAATAAACTCATCTTCCCTCCATAATAAAGATCCATGATATTTCTTCTTGTCGCAGGATCCAATGAGTTAATTCTTCTAAAAACCTTCTTCTGGTCTTCGTCTGCTCGAGCCTTGGTCTTAAAGAATGGACAGCTATCACCTTCACACTTCTTGACCTTTAAAACCTTACACTTTCTGTTTCTATATGCAAAACAATGCTTCTCCATCATTTGCCCACACCTCCAGTTTCTGCACACTCATTAGTAAAATATCTGATGGGTATGTTCCATCTCTTTGCTCTGGCAATCTCCACACTCATCCCTGATGAGATTCTGTTCCCAAAGACCCAAAGCTCATGGCACTTACTTAAGAGTATGAGTCCCATATCAATCCCCAGCTGTCGTTCTTCTGGATCATCCTCCTCAAGAAACTGTGGGTACATCAAATGCGGGATGATGGGTACTGCTTTCTCAGTCACAGCAAATCTTCCATACCTTCTTGCACGTCTGGTGTTTCCTTGGATATCACCGGCAAAGGGACTGCAGATAAACACGATCTTCTTTTTCTTTCTTTGCTTCTCTTCTTTTTCAATATTGGTTAACGCCTCATAAACCGTTGGGTCATGATAGCCTTCAGCATTAAATTTATTTACACTCATTTCTTTATCCTCCATTTCTCAAGTTTTCTATTCTGGCCTTGACCGCTTCAATCAAAGCGTTCTGACCAGTGTCTTTATTATCAAGTGCCATCATTACTCTATGATCTATTGTGTCTTTGGCTAGTAAATGATGGATCACTACCGTTTGTTTTTGGCCTTGACGCCACAGTCTGGCATTGGCTTGCTGGTATAGTTCCAGACTCCAGGTGACACTAAACCAAATGATGGTGGAACCACCCTCTTGAAGATTGAGGCCATGCCCAGCTGATGCCGGATGGCAAAGGGCAATTTTCATCTCTCCCCGATTCCATCTGGCAATGTCCTCCGAGGTGTTAATATCTCCTGCATCAAATCTCTCTTTGATTCGGTCACGCTCATGTCTGAATCCATAGTAGATCAGTACTGGTTTTCCATTGGCTGCTTCAACAAGATCCTCTAAAGCATCCAGCTTCCTGTCATGAATCTGGTGTACATCTCCGTACTCGTCATAGACTGTTCCACCCGACATCTGTAGGAGCTTGTTGGAAAGCACCGCTGCATTGGCTGCATCCACATCGCTATCCTCAAGAGGAAGCAGGAGATCTCTTTCGAGCTTCCTATAAAGCTTCATTTCCTTTTCTGAAAGCTCCACTTCCACTTTGTTGAAAATGATTTCCGGCATCTTCAGATACTCTAGAGCTTTCATACTGATGCAGATATCAGAAATCTTGTCGTATATCTTTTCCTCTGCATCATCGTTCAGTGCATAGTCTGTTGGTATACCACCGTTCACATATTTCTGTGGGTGGAAGTATCTGCTGCGGTATCCACTAAAGGTTCTTCCAAGCCGCTCGCCACCATCAAGAAGGTAAATCTGACTCCAAATATCCAAGAGGCCATTGGGAGCTGGCGTTCCAGTCAGCCCCACAATCCTTTTTATTTTGTGTCTGACCTTCTTAAGTGCTCTAAACCTTTTGGCTGATGGTGATTTGAAACTTGATAGCTCATCGATGATCACCATGTCAAAGGGCCATTCGTTTTTATAAAAGTCCACGAGCCACGGGACATTCTCTCTGTTGATGGTGTAGATATCTGCCTTCTTGTAAAGAGCCATGGTCCGGTCCTTTGCACTACCGAGAACCCTTGAAACCCTCAAGTTCTTCAGATGCTTCCACTTTAGGACCTCGTCTAGCCATGTGGTATTTGCCACTCGGAGTGGTGCAATCACTAAGACCTTGGATACTTCAAACCGATCATGGAGTAGGTCCACAAGAGCAGTTAATGTAATCACACTCTTGCCAAGTCCCATGTCTAAGAACAGACCTGCTGAAGTCTTCTCCAAGATGAACTCTGTACAGTGGGTCTGATATTCATGAGGGTGATACGGTAGTCTTGATTTAGGTAGTACAACTTCTGGCAATCCCATCCACCACACCTCCAATATCTTCTGGATTGTCAAGGCAATAAACCAAAAACCCTAGCCCTTCCAGCTCACTTTTTCTCTTTATCTGATTGGGTCTCATCTTTTTTCCCGGTGCCTTCACCTCAACAAATCCTACTCTGCCTCCGGGCAGAAGTACCAATCGGTCAGGCACTCCATTTATTCCAGGGGAGATAAACTTAAAAGCTCTCCCACCTCTTCTTTTCACTTCTCTCACGAGCATCAGCTCTAGTTCTTTTTCAGTCATGTCTTTCACCTCAATTTCTGTTGCTATTGTTACTGGCCAATTTCTGTATAAGTTCAATACTAAGTGCTTTTCAATTTTTGTTTCATTTCTCAAATTCTTACTTCTAATCTTGTAGTCTATAGTTGTAGACTGAAGGGTTTAAAACCTATACGCGCGTATGTAGGCTATATTCCTACTATTACTAGTAAAAATAATTAATCAATTAAGTTATCTCCTACATAGACTACTAACGTACTGAACCTCTTGATATGAGTGGAATCTGCCTTGTAGTCTAAGATGTAGACTAAGAATTTTTAGACTACATCAGACTACACATTTTCACCTCTTACCAGTCGACATATCATCAGTTAGACTACACATTTCTTGTTCTCAGACTACATACTTTTATGAATCGATTTACTAACCAAATTCGTTTTAATCGCTATCATCGTCAGTATCCTCGTATCCCTCTCTAACAAAGGCTCTTTGAGCGTTGTATATCGGGAATCTCATATTCCCTCTCTTATTGCCTTCATATCGTTTCCAACCACCGAGCCGCATCAGAATTCCTTCAATCTCATAAGAGTCAGCTCGACGAATGGCATTTCTCTCCTTACCAAAGCACTCACACCAAATTTCCAGGCAGCATACTCGGGTTCTCAGATTGGCTCCTTCAGGTATGGTTTCACCAAACTCGCTCTCACCAGCCAAATAACTGCGTCTTTCATAGATGTCCATCTTAGGCCACTTATCAGGAAGCGGCTTTTCAAGATACTGCTCCACCAAACCCTCACGGTCATCTGCTTCCATGGCATCACGCTGTTCTTCGTAGGCCATCTTCTCTTCATCACCAATAAGGATTAGCGGTTCACCATCTTTATACTTTTCAAGGGCTTCAGCCCAAATCTGATCAATATCCGTCATCTCCCAGACCTTTTTCTTTCCGTGATTGACTCTTACCGGCCAGAATCTTCTGTTTCCGGTCACATCTCTTAAGAAGCCGCTGGTGCTGTTGGTGCTTCCGACGATAACACTTTGTCTTGGGTGACTTTCCACATTGATCCCGTAGCTCTGTCTGAACTTATCATCTGTTCTGGTAATGAATGACTTCACCGTCTCAACATCAATCTTTCGAAGGCCTGCAAGCTCTCCTAGTTCTAGGATCCAATAGCCTTGAAGTTTTTCTGCACCAGCTTTATCGCGCATGTCAGATACGGTTAAACTATCTGAGAACCACTTACCACCAAGTTTTGCAAAGAAGGTGGATTTTCCGATACCCTGCGGTCCATTGAGAACCAGAATATAATCAAACTTGATACCTGGTTCATAGATACGAGCAACCGCTGCCACTAAGGTTTTTCTCATGATCGCCCTTGTGTATGGGTTATCCTCTGCACCAAGATAGTCGATAAGAAGGCTATCTACTCTCTCGGTTCCGTCCCAAACTGGCAGCCCTTCCAGATAATCTTTGATGGGGTGAAACACTCGCTCTGATGCGGCTGTTAATAGCGCATCCTTAATCTTTGCCGGTGACCATATGCCGTAATGCTTATCAAAGTACATCTTGAGATTGGCAAGGTCCGAGTCATTCCACCCTGGCTTGACCTGCTTCCAAGGAAGCTTCCCGTTGACATCTAGTAAATGTGTCATCTGGTTATAGGCCACACCTTTAAGTCTTGGATCGTTTCTAATGATTGTCAGGATGTTGGTTGGTGTATCTTTTACCGTTCCGTTTTTATTCAGTTCAAGTTGTAGCTGCCAGGTGAGATCCTCGTCTTCATCAATCTCTTCTGTTTCATCTTTCTCGGTATTAAAGTCTTCTTCTTCCCTTTCAAACTCCTCTTTCATTTCCTCTTCACGCTCTTTTGCCAGCTGCTTTCTTACCTTTTCATCTGTCGTGCAGAACTCAAGCATAGCCTTTACAGATGGCAGTTGCTTCTTTTCATCTGCCCCTTCATCCAGTTCACCGAAGCGGTGAATCCTTACAAGGTCAAAAGCATTACAGAGATGTCCACATGCTGGATCCGTAGCGTGATGGGAATATGCGTATTTGCCGCTATAGATCACAACACCCGCTGTGGAATCTGCCGGAATATAGTCGTAACGCTCAGGCATGACACTTGGCTGGTAGACGTCTGAAAGAAACGTTTCGATAGCATCTTCAATGGTATAGCTCCTACAAAAGGCTCCGATCAGCCCTTCCTTTCTGATGGGATCCGCTTGCTTTTTCATCAGCCTGTCTAACAGCTTTGTTTGACTTGATGACACCGGCCAGGATGATGTGTCCTGCCAGTTGTCGTACAGCTTTAGAATACTGTCAGGGTTTAAGAAACTTCCTTTGATTTCCCTAAAGAAATATTCTCCATCACTGGATGTGCTTGGCCAGTACATGAGTCTGTTAGGTTCGTAGGTGGTATCATCGAAAAGCTCGATGCCGATTTCTTTGGCGATTCTTCTACTGACCGCTTGGTACTCATCGGCTGTCACTGTTCTTGATAGTGGGATGATCAGCCTGAGCCTGGGTTTTTCCGTTGTGTGTTTGTGGGTGGAGTAGATCACTGATGCGTATCCATAGAGCATCTCCATATTCTCAGCTATGGCCACCGCATCATCTGCATGGTCCATATCAAGGCTTAACATGGAACGGTTTATGACACTGGATTTCATTCTTCTTCCGTCTTTCAGCTGACCGGCTACAAAGCCGCCCACATCTTTCACATTGTCCTGCTGGTACTTCTTCATCTTGCGATACTCTTCTTGGGTTTCACTTGTGACGGTGGTTTGGGAGAGTCGTTTTGCAAACTCCTCCCAGGACACCGTCTGTTCTTTCCAAACTTTATCTTTACGGCTGTTGCCTGTTGAAATAATAAATTTCATGGCGTCCTCCTTCTTTCTTGATTGATGAGGTTTGTATGATCCGGACTTTACTCGATGCAGTCAGGGCAAATATCCAACCATTCCCCTTCGACTCTCTTACTCTTCCATCCGATGTCTTCTCTGGCGTCTATTGCGTTTTGAAAACTCTCAAACTCCTCGTCCGTTCCCGCTCCGCATATATCACAAATTAAAGTGTATTTTCCGTACTCTTTTGAAATCATCTATCTTTCCTCGCTTTCACAATCATTAGTTTGACTTTTCTTGTAGTTCAGATAGGCTTCGGCAATCACTTCATAAACATCAGCCATTTTCTCAAAATCAACTTCTGTGGCTTTACTCATATAACTGACTCCCACATCCGCTTTGGCAATCTCCGTAATGGCTTTTAATATTTTGTGCTCGAAGAATCCTCCATCAAATTTGCCAAATCTAAGTTCATCTCTAAACTTCTTTCTGACTTCTCTATATCTGCCGGTAGTAAACTTGTTTCGATCCCCCATGTTGATTTGAACTTTCTCTATTTGCTTTTTTACTTCTGCTTGGATAAACTGTTCTAAATTATCTATTTCATACATCTTGTTCTCCTCCGTTTCTTCAGTTTTTACTAGCTTTATCTCTTTGATATTTTCATTAATCCTTCTGATAAAAGTCACACTCATAGCCGTCTGCATCAAGGGGTAACCCCTCCGACCATTTGGGACTTTCGCTCATGATGCTGCACACTTCTTCTACGCTGGACTCGCCCATAGGCACTTCACAGATCACCTCGTCATGCACATGAGCAACAATGGCAAATCCAGCTTTATCAAGTCTTAGCATGGCTTCAGCCAGAAGATCTCTGGATGCAGCTTGAACAATGTTCTCCACAATCTTTGGTCCGTAGGTTTCTATCCTCTCCCACTTTTTCGTGGTTCCGATACCTTCATAGGTCAGACCCTCTCGTCCAAATTTATTCAACATCAGCTTTGGCTTCACATAGACCAGGTCACGACCTGACGGGAGAGTCACGAAAAGCATGCCGCTTTTATAAGTGAAGATAATCCCGTGAGTTCTTGCCCGGGTTCTTTCTTTCACTGCTTTGATGGCCATCTTGTCCACTTCCCACCAGAAATTCACGATGTGGGGGTTGGCTCTACGCCAGTTGTCAATAAGACCTTGTAGCTCGTTTTCTTTCACGCCCATTTCGAGTGCACCCATAGACTTAAGTGCTCCAACCCCACCGCCATATCCACAGGCAAGTTCAGAGATTTTTCCCTTTTGCCTCAGCGGGCTACCCTTTGTGATTTCATCAATAGGCACATGAAACATTTGTGAAGCAGAAGCTTCATAGATCTTTCCGTGAGACTGGAATACTTCAAGTCTCCACTTCTCGCCGGCGAGCCAGGATAGTACCCTCGCTTCTATGGCTGAAAAGTCAGCCACGATGAACCTGTGACCCTCTCTTGGAATGAATGCGGTTCTAATGAGTTCTGACAGTACCCCCGGTGTATTCCCAAAGAGCATCTGCAGATCATCAAAACGTCCTTCTTTCACCAGATCTCTTGCAAGCTTTAGGTCTACAAGGTGGTTCTGTGGGAGATTTTGGACTTGTACCAGCCTTCCGGCAAACCGTCCTGTTCGATTGGCGCCATAGAACTGAAAGAGTCCATGGACTCTGCCATCTGAACAAACCGCCCTTTCAATGGCTTCATATTTTCTGACACTGGTCTTAGCCATGAGGAGCCTAAGCTTTAATGCTTCTTCCACCTCACCCTCAGTTTCACTGACCAGCTCTTTTACGTTTTTCTTTGATAGGCTCTCGACTTCCACGCCACGCTCTGACAGCCAATCCTTGAGTTGCGATACGGAATTTGGGTTCTCAAGGCCAGTCAGTTTATAGGCTCTTTCTGTTGCTGATACGGTAAACTGCTTATCACAGGAGATGGCTTGCATCACGAAATCCATATCCGCCCTAAAGCCTCGATCATTAATTCGTTGGTCCAGTTCATAGAGGGCTTGTTCTGATTCTGGTATTGGATAGTCTTTGATTTTCTTTCTAATCTCGAGTTCCACTTCTACGTCTCTGATGTTGTACTGCTTGAACAGCTCCCATTTGTCAGGTGCATCTGTTGGAAGGTTTCTAGTTCTGCCACCATTGGCTGCTGTTGGCTTACAGGGAATACAGAAATATCTAATCAGTGGTTTTCCCTCTGACATCTTTTGAACACCTAGCCTTAGCACTTTTGCTACTCCCTCAAGGTGGAGAGGAAGTCCAAGCATTGCTGCCTGAACCTCACTGCACCTCCATGAAGATGGATTAAGATACACTTCCTTATCAAGCTTTCGACTCAGATATCTCATAAGAGCCACTCGTTCGAAGTTGGCATTAAAGGCAGTCTTGATGATGTCTTCACTTAGAATGGCCTCAACGATTTCTTCAGGTATTTCCTCACCACTGGCCAGATCAATCAGCTGAACAGGACCTTCATCAATGCTGTAGGCAAAGAGCAAGATGTCGAAGTTTGGACTATCGGTGTAGCGGTAAACACCACACTTTCCAAGGTCAATATCTGAAAATGTCTCAATATCTATGGATAAAATCTTCATGGGTTTACCACCTCCTCTCCGTCTTCTTTACTGCTAAGCCAAGAAATCATCGTCAGCTTCAATCTCAAAGTCATCCTCAGCGCGACTCATACCACCCAGTGGCTCTCCGTCTTTAAGCTTCTGCACGTTTCCAAGGCCCGCTGCAATTCCACGGTTCCCGTTCACATTGAAGGCATATAGGTTCAGGCTTACTTTTCCATAACATCCAGAGTAGACTTCACTTCGATCGAGAATGGCTTGAATCTTTCCATCCACCACTTGAGGTGCGTTCTTTGAATTGGCGTTGATGAAATAGCACCCTTCATATGCCGGATCATCCGGTCTATCAATGTCTCCATCTCGAAGAGGAGTCTTAAGATTAGTTGGAACCTTTCCTCCAAACTTTGGCGCACCTTCTTGCTTAGCTGCCTCAATCGCCTTCAAAATTGCGTTTACTGTCTTCTTGTCTGACTTTGGAATGATGACCGAGACGCTGTACTTAGGGTCACTTCCATTGATACTTTTCGGTTCAAAAACATTCACATAGCTTAATCTTCCAGGTACGACTACTTTCGTTTCTTTACTCATGATAAAATCCTCCTAAAATTTGTATTGGTTTGCTCTTCTGAGCTTGGTTATAATAATCGATTGGTACTTCATAACGCTCAAATGTTCATAAGCGTTCATAAATCTTGATCTACTCTTCCACCTGAAACTCTGCATGGATAGGATCAACAGCTTGACGCTTGTCTGTTTCAGGTACCAAGGTGAGTTTCCCCTTTGGTTTTTCTACTAAGTTTCCAAGGATGTCATTGAACTTCTTCTTGCCCATGAGCTTCTCCATCTCTGTGATGGTGATTAAGCTCTGTTTGAAGATGTCTGTATAACCTGCTTCCTTCGCAGTCTCAGCAACTGCAGTTTCATCCGTGAACTTCCTTCTGGTTCTTCCTTCGACGAGCTTGAATCCATCCCACTCTCTACCTTCATTGATAGCCAGCGCTGTGGCGTAGGTGTAGATATCCCCCGCCCATTTAGCCAGTTCATCTGCAAGACCGATGATTTCAGCAATCTCCTCGTCTGTGAGAAGAGCAGGATCTTGAAATTCATACTTTAATAGTTCAAGATTTTTCACAGCCCTTGCCCTGCACTGGTTCTTTGCTCTACAGAATCTGCAATGATCTCCGGCACAGAACTCTCCACCACCGGTACTAGCCAGTAATGCTTTGGGTTTTAATTCTTCTTCAGCCCATTTCAGTAGTTCTTTCACTGTGATCTCCCAAGTAGAGAAGTTATCTACCCTTGGCTGGACGATGGCCATGGACACTTTCTCGATGTCATAAAGCATGTCGAAAAGGGATAAGGCGCCAAGCGCATAGAGCATCATCTGTGGGTTCTTTTCTGCTGAAACGATGACACCACGTCCGTATTTCAAATCCACCACATGAAGGGTTCCATTTCCAACGACAACCAGGTCACCGGTCCCGAAGCCTTCAGGTACATAATCAGAAAAGTCCAACTTCTGCTCTATTAAAATTTGAAGGTCAGAACAGTTCTCTTTTGATCTCTCAATCAGTTCTAGGCAGTATTCCACGTACAGATCTGTCATCTCGTCCATTTCGTCCGAGTGATATGGACTTGTCGGTTTTTTCGACCGCATCTTCAGCGCTTTCTTTAGCTTGTGTTCGGCCAGGTCATGGGCTGCTGTTCCCTCTTCAGCATAGGAGCTTGTTTCATTTGGGAACTGCTGCTCTAATTGAGCGGATGGTGGACAGTTCATCCACCGATGCGCCCCTGATGCCGAGTAGATGGAATGTGTGTTATATGATCCACTCACTTCAGCTCACCCACTTCCTTCAGGGCGGCTGCATAATGCTTAGAATCTAGAGATGAGAGGTTATTGGCTCCATATTTGGTGATGATGGCTTTCACCGCCTCTCTATGACCGTCTCTGCTTTTATCAGCCATGGCTGCTCTCACTTCTTCAAGGGTTGGTTGTTTTTCTTCTGGTGCTTCTTCAACCGGTGTTTCAATAGTCGCTTCACCAACTTCAGGTTCTTTGTTCTCAGATTCCTCCACCTTTGCTTTGGTTTTTGATTTCTTTTTAGTTGGTTCTTCATTTGCTACTTCATTTGATTCCATAGCATGTACCAAAGTCTCTATACTTTCAGTCAGTGACTTAAGATCACTGACAACATCCAGTGCGAGTTTGATTTTACTCATCCTTCGATTCTCCTTTCGTCTTGAAATAGTCTTTAGCCAGTTCTTTAAGAATTGGTACCAGGTCCTTCATCTCCCAGGGTGTGTTTCTTTCCTCACCGTTTAGCTTCATCTTCTCTCTGCCAAAGTGACCGTAGGCTGCAAACTGTCTGTAGATGGGCCGTCTCAATCCAAATGACTTGATGATGGTGCCTGGTCTCATATCAATCAAGGCTTTAATGATTTCCGTTAATACTTCATCCGACAGTTTTCCGCTACCAAAGGTGTCTACCTTGAAAGACACTGGCTTGGCCACACCAATGGCGTAAGAAACCTGCACCTCGCATTCCTTAGCGAGGCTTGCTGCGACAATGTTCTTTGCGATGTATCTGGCAAGATATGCTCCTGAGCGGTCTACCTTCGTTGGATCCTTCCCAGAAAAAGCTCCACCACCATGTCGTCCCTTGCTTCCATAGGTATCAACTATGATCTTTCTGCCGGTCAATCCTGAGTCTGCAGCTGGACCGCCAAGGACAAATCGCCCGGTGGGATTGATCATCACTTTTGTGTTTACCGTCAATAGGTCATTAGGGATGACTTTGAGAATAATATGCTTCGTCACATCTTCTCTCAACTTCTTAATGTCCACACCTTCAGCATGTTGGGTGGATACTACAATCGCTTCAATGGATAAAGGTTTATGGTCCTTTCCATATCCTAGCGATACTTGGGCTTTGCCATCTGGTTTAAGGTAAGGAAGTAGCCCTGACCTTCTTGTCTCTGCTAACCTCATGCAAAGCTTATGTGAGAGCACTAATGCTAAAGGCATAAACTCAGGTGTTTCATCAGTGGCGTATCCATACATTAAGCCCTGGTCGCCAGCGCGGATCTCACTTTTAACTACTCCCATTGCGATGTCAGGAGATTGTTTGTTGATTGCGATAAGCATTCTATAAAACTCACCATCCGTTGACAGTTCATCTGCTCGGTAGCCAATTTCGTAGATAATGTCTTTAACGATTTTTTTGTAGTCGATTCTCTTTTCAGTGCTGGTTTCTCCAAACACATGGATGAGTCCATCTGCTGCAGTGACTTCAATTGCTGTTCTTGCTTCTGGATCCTCCAATATAATGGAATCCATAATCGCGTCAGCAATCTGATCACATAGTTTATCTGGATGCCCCTCCGTTACTGATTCAGATGTAAAAACATAAGCTGGTTTCTGATTATCTTTCATTTACTTGCTCCTCTCTATTTCGATTATTCAGCTTCATCCGTTTCTTGCACTTCCATCTCCGTTATGGAAATGATTCCTACACTGTCTCCAGGTACTAAAACGACCATCTTGTGTCCATCTCCGAAGATTGCATTTAGTAAGCGGTCCCGTAGTGTCACTTTTCTGGCGGCAAGCACCTGGTTAGGACTTGGTTTTTTGATTCCAATCTCCACATGATGCATTGTCTTTGCCTTTTGAAGATTTAAAACGCCTTGTTTACTCATCTCATATCACCTGCCTTTCATATTGAGATTTGAGTTCCATATCAGCGGCCTCTATATATAGGTCATGGGAGAAACAATAGTTGCCCCCCTAAATCAAAACTTTTTTATTTTTTTGCTAAGCTGCTCCAAAACACGGTTCATTCTTTTCGTCACAGAAGACTTATGAACACCATCCCTCCTAGCTACATCAGCCATGGAAAGCCCTCTAAAATAAATGTCCATCACCAGTTCCTGCTGCTGTGGCTCCAAAGCCTGAATAGCTTTTCTTACAGCTTCTTTCTCAAGATTGGCTAGCACCATATCAAGTGCATCTTCTTCGGTCATGAGGGTATCGAATTTGTCGTTTTGGTCTGAATAACTGTGGTGGCGTCTGCTCTCAGTCTGATTGTTGTTGTACTCAAGGCGCTCTTCACCTTTGCTGATCACAAGCCACAGCCAGGGTTCTACACCTTCAGTTTCCGAGATCATCTCCTCTGTGATTTCACATTTTTCATCTGTGGCTTCAAATTCATAAGTGAATGAATCGCACTCACTTAGATCAAATGTGGTTTTCTTTTTACCAACTGCATAAGTGACCTTTCCTTCTTCTGAAATCTCGATAGTTGTAGTAACTCCATTGGTTTTGAATGTTTTTAACATTGTCTGTTCCTCCTTTGATTTTGTAGTTAGGAGGAAGCACGACCAAAAAAGGGCATAAAAAAAGGCCCTAATACGCATAACACGTACTAGGACCAAATTGGCCGAGGGCGAAATACCCATAGAGCAAAAATTGCCCCAAGGGCATAAAAATAGCCGCTTAGGTTAAGACTCATATAAATCCTAACCCAAGCGGCTATTCTGCCACTATATTCATTTTTTGGACACACTTCCCACTATACTCATTATAGAAGGTCCAGACTGTCAAAACAATTTCAAAAGCCTATCAATTCTCTCTCATTTGACTGTCAATTTCCTATCATTTGACTTTCATTTTCCTGTCAATCGACTCTCAATAAACTGTCAGTTTTAGTCCGCATACCTCTATTGAAGCTTGTCCCAGTATTCTTTTAGAGGCGGGATTATGTACCCCCAAAGAGCAATCCCCATGAGTTCAGTTGCCTGTTTCTTATAGCGGTAATAGGTTGACTGGGTCAAATTCAACTTTCTCATGATGGCATCATCACAAATCACATCTTTATCAATGTAACAGTAAGTGATGATGTCATGGTATACCTGTCCATGCTTTGGATGGGTTTTCAGATGCTTTAGTGCCTTGTCCACGATTTCGATCATCTGCTTCGTTTCCGCAATGCACATAAGCCTGTCTTCAATGGCTTTCTTGTCTTTTGTCAGATCATACTCGTCCAGCTCCAAGCTTAAAAAATCAACCAGTTCAGAGATTCTATCGCTTCCGTACTCCTGTGCTGTCTCTTGAACCTCATATATGGCAGTCTCTATCCTCCATACCACTGTCCGATAGATGGATAGAAGAAGCTTCGTCTTATGAAATTGCTGTGTTTCTAGTTTCTTTGTTCCCCCCAAAGGCCTCACCCCTTTCAACCCCTTGGAAGATGGTTGTTGGTCTTGTAACTTTATATCTTTCTGCATTTTTGAGCCTCCTTTTTCAGAATTATCTGTGGCGAAAAGGCTTATTTATATTATATAACCGAACATACGTTCTGTCTAATATAATATTCCTACCTTTTATCCAACAATGCTGACAAACCCTTTAAAAATACAGGTTTGCTAAAGAATATTTTTTTGTTCTTTCATCCCATCATCATGCTTCAAATATACGTTTGTTGCGTATTTGGGATTTATTATTAAAAAAATATTCTAATAACTTAGATTAAGATAATTATACAGATTTGATAACGCCCTGTCAATCCCATTTCCGCAACTTTCATTATTTTATTGCATTTTTCGTTGCGTTGGTTTATACTATTGACTATAGGCAAAATAATTTGTATAAAGAGAGGTGGATTATCATGCCCAACAAATCACTAACTGACCAGGAAATTCAAGAATTACGGAAGCGGCTTCGTGCCAGAAGGCTATTTCTTGATTTAACATATCAAGAATTAGCAGAAAAAACTGGCATGAGCAAATCTACTCTTCAACGTTATGAAACGGGGGGTATTAAAAACCTACCATATAGCAAAATACCGATACTTGCTGAAGCCTTAGGGGTTTCTACAGGCTACTTTACGGATTTGGACCAAGATTATACATCACCAAATATCCTTAAGACAAACAGCTTCAATGTTGCAGACAGAACTGAGTTAATCGAAAGAGCTAGAAAATTTGAAGATGAAGCAATCGCTCGTATTACCCCAGCATTAATCCAAAATGGCTATACAGTTGAAAAGCAACCTCATGGATCACTGGGTGATATCGTAGCAATTAAAGGAAAAGAAGCTTGGCATATTGATTTTAAGTTTACAAGCGACTTAGAGAAGCACCCTATAGGTACAGGTCGAACATACCAAGAGTTTCTTTTTCGGCTAGGTAGATTGGCTGTATATCAAGGCAAAGTCACTAAATACTCTATCTTAACCAATATGCGAGTGATAGGCCAACAAATGATTGAAAGGTACAATCCGCGGCACATAGATATTGAACTAAGTGTACTTTACCTTACTCGTGACGGTTACGAAGAACTCTACTTCCAAAAATAACAAAGTCCCGCCAGGCATCTACGCTTGACGGGTTTTATCTATTTTCCAGTTAAATTGAGAAGATCCTCTAAAGGCTCATACCCTTTGTCGTTAAAGACGTACTTCCGCACTTCACCATTGATTGTGGCGGTGATCAGTCCCATCACCTGACCAGGATTTTTCTGAAAGGTCATGGGTAGCTCACCAAAGAACTCGGACCCGAAGGATGATTCAATAAAGTCCAGTTCATTAAGATGGATTGTCCTGATGAAGTTCAAGATATTAAACTTGATCTGTTCTTCGAGACTCAAATCTCCAGCTTTCAGCATTTTCTTTACTTCAATTTCTGAATACTTCATTGGGCTATCCCCTTTCAGATTTTTAATTTTCTTAATCTAGCCTAGTATGTAAGAGCTGATCTATTCACTTTCTTGGGCAGACATTTTCATAATCTCAACCATTTCATCTTTGGGAATTACTTTAAACTCCTTCTTCCCACAATGATTAAACGTACCTACAATGAAAAACGAATGCTTCCTGTCAATAATCTCATGAAATTCAAAGCCATCTTTATGGTCATAGCAGTGTAGTAATTCATTTAAAAATACGTCTTTAGTTCGAATAGATAACTTTTCCCAGGTTTGAAGAGCAGCTTCAGTGATTTGTGCCATGTCTTTTTTTATATCAGGCATCCTATCGTTAAGCTCTCTGACAAACATATCCCCTGAATCATCAAATAGTTCAGTTTTGGGGTTGTATTCAATCTCCGAACTTGGAAGGTGTAAATTCAACTTGTTATAATCTTCATCGACTTCATAAAAACGGTATGGAATCTCTTTAATAATTGAGCTTGATTTCCCTTGTATTTTCTTATCCATGGTCTTTGTGAACATTATAGGTTCCTCTAAATACCGTTCTATCTGTTCTCTGGATGCATATTGATGTATCAAAGCTTTCTTCATTTCTCCTTTGATTAATGCTTCTAGATCTTCCTTGCCACTGACGTCATAAATCATAAATGGAAAAAAATATTTGTCGTTCATTATAAACAAACATTTACTGTCATCAATTTCAAACACACTAAGATGCCATTTAAAAAATCCATCTTCTGAACAAGAATCTTCAGATTTGATTTTATAGAAAGTAAGTAGCTTCTGAGTGCTTTGAATTTGTATCATTTATTTCTCCTTATTTCTTCCATTTCATTTGGCGTAAATCCATTGTTCTCAGGGACTCTAGTATTATTTGCAAGTTCTCTGATGAGTCCCATGAGCTCATTTACATCCTTTTCATTTTTTATTTTAAGTTCCCTGTTTTCGAATAGATATCCTATATTCGCCAGGCTATCAGCAGGCTTGCAATAACGCTGAATTTCTAATGCTAGTTCATCTGCCCTAGATTTTCGCCAGAATCTTTTCCTGAAGAATCGTCTCACCGCTTCAAACTGCTCATTTACCTCAAAATGCTCAAGGTGCGCATACTTCAATAGCTCTTCTTTTTCAGGAATATAGTATGGTTTCCCTGCTTTCTGTCTCATAACCGCATCAAAATTCTCAAAAGCCATTATGAGGGCACTAACAAAATATTCATCTTTGATTCCGATATATGTTTCGATGTTTCTGGTTCTTTCATCTTCTTCAATTAATCTCAAGTCATTAAGATTGATTTGATAGTCGTTTTGCTTGTTGATGATCTCTATAACCTTTTCTCTATGGATAACACCATAAAGATTGATCATTGCTTGGATGTAGGTGTAGATTTCATTGTAAACTTCTGAATCCATTCCCAGAGCAGTTGCCTTTTTATTTACCATTGTAACATCACCCCCATTTTAATAACAGGGTTAACTGGCGTACATGTATTTAATTAACCTCTATGAGCATTTCCCTTATCATGCCACTCAAGAATCTCAATAGCATATTCAAAAAATTCCTTTATCATAATATCTTGTTGATCTTCTGTTTCTTGATCATGGACAGCGCTAACTGAAGCTAACGCATGAATCAATTGAGGAAATTTATTCTTAAGGATTGTCTTGTCTAATGCCTTTTCCTGCAAACGCCTTCTTGTTCTTATTTTCCTATAATTTTTTTCTTTGCGCTCAAACTTTGGTTTTGAAGCTTTGACTATAACCATCTTTTGTAATTTTTCAATCATCTTTTGATATTCATTATTGAGAAGTATAGAAAGATGATGAAAGTAAAAATCGCTAATTTGATTTATTGTTTCTGAAATTCCAATATTGTCATCACTTTCTATTTGTTTATTAACGTTAATGGTGTTCTTACTATCAATTTCTTTTTTCTTAAAGTATCCATGTAGAATTACAGAAAACATATTGAGATTCATGATATATATTTTGATTTGCAAAAGCATGCCTAGAACATCATCATCTAATATGTATAAGCCCTTCATGGTCAGATTTTCAAGTTTTTCTAGCGTTTCGCTAATACCCTTTTCACTATCTATCGCATGACTGGAATAGCAACTTTCATTATCCTCCAATGATAACCCGCTTTTCTCTAAATTGCTTTTTACAGCCTCCACATTATCTGGATATATTCTTGTCTTATTTTGAACTTCAACAAATTCTCTAATAGCATTATATTGTTCAAGACGCATATCAAGCACTCGAGCTTTGACCTTTTGAATCTCTCTTTTCTTATCAACATATAAAGTTGAGACTACTGCAACAAGAAGCGAAGCAAACAATATGCCTAATATTTCTATAAAGTTTCCTATCATGAAGTCTGGCAATTCATTTATACTTACTGAGATATCAATAAACAAATTAGAAAACCATCCTACAATAGCTTCAAATAAACTCTTCATTATGACACCTCCTGATCGTGGAGAAAAGGTGTCATTACAAGATCATTCGCTTGTAGATGCTCAGATAAAACTTGATATGGTGTGCCAATCTTATCAGCCATCACATCAATTAGTAATTGAAAGATGCCAATTTCATTAATGGCATATAAAGTTTCGCTAAATCTACCATAAAAGAATTCCGCTTGTTTCACTTCATTTCTCAAGGGTGGTTTGGTACAGGATTTTAACTTATACAACTCACCGACTAAAGCTCGTTCAAAATCTGCCTGCATTTTCACCATATCAAAATCAATTACAACACCTAACTTTGGAAGAAAATCTTCAAGGATCTCATCAGCTACCCTTTCATCCAACAATGTTCCATCAGGCATTGGAGTAGTCATCAGATATTTGTAGTATCCGTCAAGCTTTGACATGTATAAATAAACGTATATGAATTCCTTGTAAGATTTTGGTCCCACCAAGTGAAGTTTATTGATATAAAAATCATCAAGGGACTTAAGGATCGCATGAAACTTTTCTCGGCTTTCAAAGAATGGAGGGTATTCTACCGCAGCTCGATCCTTAAGTGTCACTATACCATGCTTTTCTAATTCTCTACGGATATCTAGTTCAGCATCAAGAACAATAGTTCTTTCATTTATTCTTGCCATGGAATCTAGTATTTCAAGATAAGCTGTAATTCGATCATTAAGAATTTTACCTTCACGTTCATTTAAGGCTTCTTGCTTAGATAACCAATGGATTGAAATAAATCCCACTGCTCCAGCAACTATAATAGTTGAAAGGAAGCCAAAGATGCCTTGCCATATAATTTCTGATAAACCTAGAAAAACTGTTTCTTCAATCATCGGTGACCTCCTTCCTTAAATTCGTTCAACACAATCTACTCATCTTCTCCTCGATGCTCCACATTCATAGCATCAACCCAATCTTCCTCAACATAGACCATCCCGTTCCGACCTTCCACCTTACGGTTCGGACCAGCCTTATACAATTTACAGTTTAATGGCCCATAACAGAAAGTTTCAAACCTATATTTTCTTCGACCTCTTGGATTCCAATTATCAATAATTATCTCAACAGGCATCCTAGCTCCCCACATGCAGCTACTACAGAAAACCTCATATGTCCTAGCTGCCAGCCTGCGGTGTCCTCTTTCTCTGTAAACTTCCAGCTCCGGCGGCACCAGTTCCCAGGGTGATGATGAGTTAGAGATGGTGGTGCTTTGGGTGATGAGTTTAAGCTTTGAGACTTTATAGTGATCAACTGGCTCCATATCTGGATCCGGCACAGAGACGCACTCCCCACTGATGATATCGTTCACCTTGAGTTGGTGTTTGGCATGGGCTGCTTTACCGATGCCTATGGAGAAGGTATCATGTTGGTTATTGATTTCTCCCTCTAAAATGATGGCATACCCGAGGTATGTATGAGAAGCTTCATCGAAGGAACGGAGCAAACGGATCCTGGGCTGAATTGAAATTATAGTACCTTTGAAGGTGTGTTTGTCCATGACTTGAGGCCTCCTTTATTTTGATTAAATCATAAATTACTATTCCAATCCAAAATCTTTCTTCAAATCTTCAAAAACTTTGGATTGTGCAAACTTTTCAGGGTCCACTTTAATCTTATCAACAATTTTAGATTTTTGTTTTTCACTAATTTCATCTGATCTCTGTTTTGAAAAGTCTAAAATCTCGTTAAGCTCATTTGCGCAGAAGCTTTTTATTATTTGGTTTTTAGCTTTCAACTGCCCTACTCCATTACATATCTCAGTATTTTCCCAATACTCATCGGGACCTTTACTATATAATGAAAATAATATAATACCCATCATATTAGTAATTGTAGCTTGTGAATTTAGTTCCTTATTAAAAAATGTGTAACTTGTGATTCCTCTATGAAAAGTAACGTGTGGTCTCAGCTCGGGATATGATTTTTCAACGTCAACCAAGTCATCAAAGAAGAAAATATGATGCTCTATTCCATCAATTTCGGAGTTTATTTTTAGTAAGTACTCTCTCATACTTTTCTCTTTTTGAATCAAAATTTCAAGTGTAGTTAAATCTACACCATAAACCTCATGATTTTTCACAAAATCCAGAATATCTAAATATAGACTTCTCCAACTGATAGAAGTAAGAAAATAATATGTTTCTTGATCATAATCAAATTCCTTTATACTGTCATTCATGTATGGATAAAAGAACTTATTTGCAAACTTCGTCTCATATGCACTAAACAGATCCTCACAGTCTCCGCAAAGCATGTAATGTTTTTCTCCATCCTGCACAACTCTATTTGGATTTTCCATATTTCTGATTGCCCCAAATGAAGTTTTCTTCAAATGTCTAATCACGAACTTGGGCACTATGTGACTCAACTCCAAATCTTTATATTCATGACACAACGCGCATTTCTCTTTGGGCATGCTAACACCTCCTCGTTCTTGTATCATTCACCTAGGATGAACTTCCAGCAAAATTCAACCCATTAAACCGAAGTTAAGTGAATATCCTGTAAGTCTGTTCGATTTTATTAAACCTTTCACACCTCTAAATATCATAAGGCATCCCTCCTTCATAAGTCTCTCTGGCTTGTTGCGTTCATCCATTGGATCTTGAGGGAAGTCCATCCTAAGTTAACGACAAAATTCGGGTGGTACCGGGTACCTTTGCGAGGGAGCGTTTTTCTCCCGAGCTTGCTTCGGTACCTTTGCGAGGGAACGTTTTTCACAAATGAATCACCTCCTTGTATATGCAAACGACCTGGTCTAACCTCTTCGTAATACTTTAATGCTACCCGATCCGCCCCTTTTTTCCCGACTAAATTTCATAACTTGATCAATAACAATACTTCCAGACCCAGTTAAATCTAGATAGGCTTCATTAACTGATATCATAGCACCAACATCTCCGGACCCGCTAACATTAGCAAAGATTTTATTTATATTTCCATTCTGAATAATCACTTTTCCTGAACCGCTAATTTTAAACTCAGAGTCATTCAGCAATGTTCCAATTTTTACATCACCACTTCCGGATATTTGAACTTCTGCTTCTTCCACTTCAATTAAATCCATTGAAAATGACCCAGATATTTTTGTATCTAAAACTTCTATGGGCACTTCAGAATATACACTGCCTTTGCCATTCGTATCTGTTGTAAATGTTTCTATCTTAGATTTATTAATTATTATCTCTCCATAAAGTGGATCGGGATCAGGGTTTCTTCGTTTTCCGTTAATCCACACCTCTCCAATAACAACCTTATCACGATTTGGCTTTGTATAGATATTTAAAGCTCCTAGATTCTCTACAATTTCCAAACTATTAAAAAAAGCTTCCGTACCTTGAACTGTAATGTATTCATCGTCAACATCACTCTTTATAATCTTGATATTAACATTACCCCCTGAACAATAAATGCTTTTATAAGAACCCACTAGTATTTTTTTAGATACCAAATCATCCTGAATCGGCTGCTGTGGAAGATAAACTAAGTCAATTTCTCCTTTTCCATAATTAGTAATTGTGTAATCATAAAGATCTATTTCACTTCCATCCTCAAATTTTAAATATCTACCTTCGTTAGAAAGATAGTTTTTATCACTATAAACAGCTATTTCTCCGTTTTCAAAAACCTTTTTCATAAGCTTCCCCTTTCTTTATATATACTTTAATTCTTCACTTCAAGGCTACTCAAAAATACCACCATCAACAAGATTAAAAATAGTTAATAAATTTATATTCAACTTCTTAAGAATACTATCGGATTTCATACTAATATCTTGGATGTTCTTTATATGCTTAGTATTTCCCTGAGACTGTTTGCTCGCTCGTAATTTTGTTTTCAAATATTGATTTTTTAGTGGTATTGTTTTTACCTAAATAACTTACGTGTTCACAATTTTTATAATATACGATTTCATTTATTGAACACCTCCAAATACACCTAGTCTGTCAACCTTCGTCTCTGAGATGTATATAAAAACTCATCTAATAAACTGCTTAGCTTACACATTCTAATATTTCCACTATTGTAGTCTGCTTTAATTATAAAATTGCGTTGTTTTTCTAAAAAAATAAGTTCTTCCTCAGTTAATGTCAATAATTTTATTTGTAGTATTTTCTCCATACTGAAAGGATCAAATGGCAACATCTGCCTTTTAAAACTTTGATAGTCATCTCGAATGTAAAGCTCTATTTTTCTAATATAATTATACCAATAATCTGATGTCCTAACAGCTTCTGTTGAACTTCCATCGCTTGCATAGCCTCCTCCAATTAACCCATAAACATTATTTTCACCTATTTCTACAAGAGTAGTTGCATTAGCTTTTCTCAACATTGAATAGCCTTTATCATCAAGTTTCTCTGTTAAACCAACTATACCTTCTAATTTATTTTTCTCTATAAGCTCTGGCCAATTATTGTAAATAATCTCTATTAACTTAATGTGAGACCACAAATAAGGTTTTCTATGAGAATACACATTAAGGCAATAAACTGCTTCATCATTAACAAAGGCCAACAACAACCAATCGCTTCTTTTGATAAATATTGTATTTTTCTCTAATTGTTCATTCAAATGAAAGTGATGGATGTTCCAGTCATTAAGCAGTCCATCATTCTTTGATGGCCTTATCGTCTGCTTACTCATATATGGTAATAAGTTCTTACCACTTTCGATAGCTGAAACAATCTTACTTAGGGCACTTTTACATTCATCCGGGCATGAGAATTCCTTAGAATAATGCACTCTCCTAGGGTAAGCTGGAATTATTTTTTTCATAGCCTTATGATAATCAAGTGAGTTGTAGCCACCCGGTTTGGGTCTGTATCCCATATTCCTCATTCTATCATTCAGATGATTGTTCCAATCCTCGATTAAATTCATTTTCACTTCATAGGTATCTGCAAGTAAAGCTTTATTAACCTTATATCGATTCTTCAAATGAATCACCCACCTTCAACTCAACCTACTCATCTTCTCCTCGATGCTCGACATTCATAGCATCAACCCAATCTTCCTCAACGTACACCATTCCGTTCCGGCCTTCTACCTTCCGATTAGGACCAGCCTTGTACAGCTTGCAATTAAGTGGACCATAGCAGAACGTCTCAAACCTGTATTTCTTTCGCCCTCTTGGATTCCAATTATCTACAATAATCTCAACTGGCATCCTAGCTCCCCACATGCAGCTGCTACACTTCGTGTCATATGTCCTGGCTGCGAGTCTACGGTGTCCTCTTTCTCTGTAAACTTCCAGCTCCGGCGGCACCAGTTCCCAGGGAGATGAAGTGTTAGTGATGGTACCAGTTGAGATGATCTTGAGTTTTGAGACTTTGTAATACTCGGTAGGCTCAGTGTCAGGATCCGGCACTGGAACGCATTCTCCGGAGATCACATCGTTTACTTTGAATTGATGTTTGGCATGTGCTGCTTTACCGATGCCGATGGAGAAGATAGTGTTTTGTTCATTGATCTCTCCGTCTAAGGTGATTGCATAACCAAGATATGTATGGGAGGCTTCATCGAAGGATCTGGTTAGACGTATGCGTGGTTGGATTGAAATGATTCTTCCGGTGAAGATATGTTTGTCCATTACTGGAGGCCTCCTTTTAATCAAAATAGCTCCATTATTTTTTCCGTAACTTTGTGAACTGTTGTAAAAAACTTAATTGTGTCCTTTATACTACCCTCAATTTCATCAATAAGTATGGCGATTTGGGAATCATTAATATCCCCATCAGATGGGTCACGATAATCTCCATAGTTAACTTGAACATAATATGTCTTATGCTCTTTCTCATCAATGCTTAGAATGAAGCGTATTTCATCAATGCCGCCATTCTCGGGAAATATTTCTCCATTTACAGCAATTGAATAAGTTGTATTGTCTATATCATACCAACCCACTTTAAAATTTAGATCAAAATAATCGAAATTAGCATCCAAATAGTTCTTATTCTCAGAATAGTAATGTAAGGCATCTTGAATATTTAGATCTTGAAAAAGATATTTCTCAATAAACAAATCCAAATCCAGTTTATTATCATCAGGCTCAATTTCTAATTCTAATTCCTCAATTACAATTTTTCTAATTTCACTGTCTAGGTCTGGGGCTTCTTCATTAATGCTCATATCTTCGACTTCATATAAACAGCTTCCTATTTCATCTAACAATATTCCTATGTTTTCTAATCCATTAATGACACTAATTAAATTCTGAATTTCAGGACAACTTTCAGCTAGTGCAGTTTCAACATAATCTTCAGAAAGAGGAAATTCAATGCCAAACGACTCTCTCTGTTGTTCTACATAATCAGATTCATACCTTTCTTTTTCGATTTCCATATCTTCAAGTGCACTTCTAACGCCTTCTTCATCGGAATAAAAACTGCTTTCAATGTAGGCATCGCATTCATTAAATTTCTCGTGCATCCAATTACAAATAGCAATAATATCCTCATATAATTCTTTGCAGATCGGCTTGTTATGAGCTATCATATTACGCATTTTAGACAATTTATTTTCCCAACAACTTTTGAAATCATCATCTAGAATGACAAGTATGTCTCGATGATTTAAAACATCAGTTGTACCAAATAGATTAATTGCTTCTGCTTCATCTTCTCTACTTGGTTTTCCATCAAAAATATATTCTCGGTTATTTACTGCTTCTTCGATTAACCTAAATTGTGCAAAGATATCATTTACGTCCGCATCATTATCCAAAAGTTCTTTAATGTCAGTGAGCTTTGATACAATTGAATCTCCATTTTCATCAATACTGCTGGAGTCTTTCAATTCCAAAATTTTTGGCAGTTTTAAAAAGTCTATATTGGCATAGTCAGTATTTATCCTTTTAAAGGTATTGTACTTGCCATTTACTTCCTTTCTAAACCACTTAGAGTAATCATCCACTTCTTTTTTCAAGGATTTTGATAGCAGCAATTTTCCATACTTTTTCATCAAATATCTAGTTAAAATACTTCTTAACCTATTTTCTACTTTATGTATTTCAACATAGGCAGTCTGACATATTTGTTCATTATTGAAGTCTTGGAGCAAAAAAATATTTGAGTTTTCACAAAATCTATTGAATGTTTCAATCAACTTAATTTTAGTATTATACACTGTGCCGAATAAATTATCATCGGTGCTTTCAACATTCATTTCACAACCTATAAGCACTTTGTTGCCAAATATATCCCTAGAAAGTATAAAATCAAATTTTTGATCATTAATAAGTATGTTAACTTTAACTTTAGAAATAATCTCTTCGTCAAAGAATTTCTCGTACTGTATTGTGTTATCACTTTGCCCTAAATTACCTAACAGATTTTTTGTAAAGTCGATTAGAAAGTCTTTATCCAAATTGACGTCATTACATTGATAGTCTTTACCCTTAATTTTCACCCTACTTTTCAGACGACCGATAATCTCAATTTTGCTCATATTCCACCTCGCTATTCATACAGATACCAAGAGAAGGTCATGATAGCTTATCCATCAACGCCAACAACGATCCTCTGTGCTGAATCATCTCAATACTATTCACATTCTCAATTAGTCCTCTGTGAAGTCTTTCAGCTCTGTCTATTAGTGAGTTGATTATACGGATGCATTCTTTCTGTTCCTGAGTAAGTGATTCCATTTTGCTTATGATCATTTTAGGTGTAGATTGATCTAACTCCGCAAATAACTTTCCGAGCAATCCCACCCAAACATCAGATATCTGTATCAGTCGCTCGTTCTTAGAATCAATGAATTTAAAATTGGACAGCTTCTCACCTTTTAGAGTGTAGATCGTATTTTTTAAGGCTAATTCTGCCTCAGCTTCTTCATCAAAATAATGCACGGAATCTTTATAGAATGCACATCTACCATCTCTTAGGCCAAAATATTCCTCCACTAATAAGCCAGGTGTGTTATCTTCAATAAAGACCAACTCTCCCTTACGTCCATTTGCTTTCAGTAATTGCCGGAAATTCTCTAAATAGAAATCTTCGTCACCGTAGGATTGTATAAGATCACTCAGCTCAAAGCAAAAATTCTTAATATCCTCTTTATCTAAGCTTGGATAATTATAGCTATGGAGTATTGGAAGGATTTCATCCATATGATTTATAACAAATCTATGTAAACTGGCCTTCAAAGCTTGTACCCACTCTAGTCCGAAGTTGAACTGAGGCTGAGTAGCAAATAGGGAATCAACTATATCTACGACAGAAAAGTACATATTATTTAAAGTAGCATAATGTACATAGAGTCCGCTACTATCAAGCCATGAAAGAAATTGCTGAATTGGTTTCTTGCTTATTGCTGACCAGAAATCAGCTCCTCTTCCAGCTAATGTCCTAAACTTAATTTCTGATGCATTGATTTTCAGCCCCTCAAACAACTTATCTACATCGCATGGAGATGTATCACCCTTAAATAATACGCCGCCAAGAATAAAATCATTAGCAATGCCTTCTTCTGCATTTACACCATTCTCTGTCAATCTAAACTTACGAACGTTCCCGGTCTCATCATAATAGAAGCTGCACTTCTCATCAAAAAGTAGTAAGTCTGAAAACTCGCTAATCATATTTCTATATTCATCTACGTCCATGTTACTCACCTACCCATCAACAAAATATTCTGTAAACTCATCTTCTAAAAAAACGGACATCTCTGCGTCTAAAAATGCCCGTTCTCTTTCACTGCTAATCATGGTGTCAAACTGATTATGGATATCAACCAGAATCACTACCGATCTGAAAAGTTACCATCACTGCCTATCTGGGTGTCAAACTAATCATGGCCTATCTGGAATTCAAACTGATCACGTCTATCAACCTAGATCATCTTCCCCCCGTAAATAACCCTTATTAGAGCCTCATATAAGATTCCCAAATCTACCTATGTGGAGGAATAGTTTCTTGGGGAGTTGGTGCTTAAACTTAACGCTGGATCAAACTTGCTGACATGCTCTTAATATCACTTCTTGCTACGTTCAGAAATTAATACCTCTGCAATTGTAAAATCCATTTGATTATCTATATCAATAGAATTCTCTTTTCTCATAACTGAAGCAATGCTTCTCTCACCATAGATATCTGATGTTCTCATAAGATAGTCAACTTTCACAATATACAAAGCTCCATTAATCCGATAGTAAGTCGGGATACTCTGTCTAGGCATTTTTACCACTTCTGGTCTTATGAAGTTTTCCATCGAAAGATCTTCAGGTAAAGTATTTGCCCATAATGGAGAATGATCCATTTCGCAAACTCCCACAACAAAATTTGCATCCTTCTCCTTCATAATCTTATATCCTTCAATGATATCATTCGAAGTTCTAAGTGGTGACGTTGGCTGTAAAAGCACAACCGTATCAAATTCAGTTCCTAAATTCTTATATCCTTCAATAACTTCTTTGACTACATCCCATGATGAAGCTGTGTCATTTGATAATTCATTGCTCCTCAAGAAAGGTACATTAGCACCCCATTGCTTTGCAATATCAGCATATTCTTGTGAATCGGTGGAAACCATGATTTCACCAAACAAACCCGATTCTCTTGCAGCTTCAATGGTATAAGCTAACAAAGGTTTGCCACTCAAGAGCTTAATGTTTTTGTCCTTAAGCCCTTTAGATCCTGATCGTGCAGGTATGATTGCCAGATTTCTCATTACTCCACCTCGCAATCATAAAACTTTTTCTTAAGGTCTATTTTATTTTTAATCACATATTCTTTTATTACCTCAACTACCTTATTAGATGTATCTGCATTACCATATGGATTAACCGTTTTCTTAGCTTTCCGTACTATTTCTTCACTTAATGCTAAATCGAACGCTCTTCTGATGCTTGCCTGTGTTGGGTCACAGTTAATGACACTGCTTGCTTGTAGCCTCCCCTTTTGTCGGTCTCCAATATTGACTGTAGGGATGCCAAAGCTAGGAGCTTCTAATAATCCACTAGAGGAATTACCAATAACCACGCTACAATACTTGAGTGCACTTAAGTATCGTCTCATACCAAGTGATGTAAATGCGAAAATATTATCATTTTCTTTGGCATAATTATCAATAAATTGATTTATAATCCGTCCTTCAGCATCTGCATTTGCTTTAGTGAAGATAAAATCTAAGTTCTTATATTCTTTGCAGACTTCGAGAAGCGATTCAATTTGCTTCTCAGAGCTGTTATTTTCAAGTGTTACTGGATGGAATGTAACCACCGCATATGGCTTTGATAAACTGATATTAAGTTCATTCTCTAATTCTTCTTTTTGTAGCAATTTTTCATTTAAGATGTTTTCAATACCGATGCCTCCAACGTTGTATACACGCTCTGGATGCTCACCTAATTGAATAACTCTATTTCGGTACTCATTTGTACTTGTAAAATGAAGATAGCTTAACTTTGTTATCGCATGACGAATAGACTCATCAATGGCACCTTCTGTGGTTTCTCCCCCATATAGATGAGCTATGGGAATTCTCTGATTCATTGCTGTACTTGCTACAGCCAGTGTTTCATATCGATCTCCAAGAACAATCAACAAATCGGGATTTAGCTTCTCAAAATAATCAGCAAAGCTAATCATCGCAAGCCCCATCGATTTGGAAATAGACGATGGCGTATCTGAGCTTAAAAGGATCTCGATTTTCTCATCAATGACAAAACCATCCTTTTCAATTTCTTTATACGTCAAACCGAATTCAGGTGAAAGATGTGCTCCCGTGGCTACGATTCTTACATCAAATTCCTCAACTGTATTAAGTTTTGCGATTATTGGTTTCAACAAACCATATTCAGCTCTTGTAGCTGTTAAAATACTGATTATTCTCTTCATAGCTCTATCAACTCATCTTCTTCAAAATCTCTTGGTGCTGGCTTTCCTATGATATCAAACCATCTCATAGGACTTATACCATCACCTGGTCTTTTTACTGTTAGGTTCTCTTCCGTAAAAATTTCACCTGCTTTTATGTCTTTACTTGCAATAATACTCTTACGCGCTACTGCCATATTCTTCTTCTCTGATTCGACTGGCTGTTTCATTCCATTACCTAAAGCCAATTCAATATGTCTTATGGAATCAACCATGGCTTTAAGCTCATTTGGTTCTAAGCTCGCTTTATGATCGGGTCCCTCCATATTTCTGTCTAAGGTAAAATGCTTCTCTATAACTGTAGCACCTAAAGCAACCGCGGCAATAGGAACCTCTATGCCTTTAGTGTGATCCGAATAACCCACCTTGACACCAAATTCTTCCTTTATTGTGTTCATAGCTCTTAAGTTTACATCTTCAAATGGTGTCGGGTATTCTGTAGTACAATGAAGAACTGTAAGTTCTGTTGCTCCATTTTCTTTTAAAGCTTTAATAGCACTTCTTATGTCTTCCATTGTGCTCATGCCGGTGGAAAGTATCACAGGTTTATTTAGGTTAGCAATCTTGATTAGATAAGGAAGGTTGGTAATGTCTCCTGAAGGAATCTTCCAAGTGCCCATTTCTAAACCATCTAAAAAATCTATGCTATCAAAATCAAAAGCAGTGGACATAAATTCAATGCTTTTACTTTTACAGTATTCATTCAACTCGACAAACTCATCAAAGGAGAGTTCGAGTTTCTTAAGCATATCCTGTTGGGATTCTTCTGGCTCAGTCTGCTGCTTTTGATATTCAGCTTTTACTGCATTTTTTGAAACGATATTCTTAGAAACAAAAGTCTGAAACTTTACGCAATCAGCCCCTGCATCTTTAGCTGCATCGACTAGTTTTTTTGCTAATTCCAAACTTCCATTATGATTTACGCCAGCTTCTGCAATAACGAATACACTCATAGTTTCTTCACCTCCTTGCATGGATTTCCGTAAGCTATGGTATTTGAGTCAATGTCATGTAAGACGACACTTCCCATACCAATAATTGAATTTGATCCTATATGAATTTGCTGTTTAACCGTTGCATTTGAACCAACGTGTGATTTTTCTCCAACAACTACTTCTCCACCTAAAACAGCTCCTGGAGCAATGTGGGAAAAGGTACCTATCTGACAGTCGTGTTCCACAATAGATCCAGAATTTATGATGGCTCCCTTTTGAATTAGAGCTCCAGCATTTATTATACTCTGTTTCCCAACAAACACACCTTGTTCAATTATCGCATGCTTACTGACTTTTGCAGAATCATCAACGATGAACGGGATCTCATAATCAATTTCACTAAGAAGATTAAAAAGTTTTATCCTAAGAGTTGGATTTCCGATACTTCCAATTGTGACAAAGGCATACCTGTAACCATCTCTAAATAAAGCTGGTAGATCATCATCACATCCCACTACAGGAACACCCATAACTGACTTACCAAGATTCTCTTTCTTATCGACAATCCCGATTTCTGCATATTCATTTAGTTCAAGAAGACTATCTAATACTGATTTACAATGGCCTCCGCCACCAATTAAAAGTATTCTTTTATTCATCTCTCTCTAACCTTCTTCGCATTTCTTCCATTTCATCAATCTGACCCATGTCCATCCAACTATTCTCACTTATTGGATAAATACCGATTTTCTCACCTTTAGCTTTATACTGTTCAATGATATCCGGAAAGCCAATAGGCTTATCTTCCTCAAGCTCTTCAATAATCTTAGGCTCTACAATGTACATCCCTGTATTTGTGAAAAAAGATAGTTCGGGTTTTTCCTTCATACTTTCTATTTTGCCTGTTTCACTGATTTCAATAACACCATATGGTATTTTAATGTTCTTTAGTGAACAAACCATAGTGATTAAATTATTTTCCTTCTTATGGTAATTATATATCTTTTCATAATCTTCTTCGATCAGAATATCACAATTAGATAAAATAAATGTTGAGTTAATCTTTCCCTTAAGAAGGCTCAGACCTCCACCTGTACCTAATGGCTTATCTTCATCTACATAATCAACCTTGTATGCTTTTTCAATTTCATTGAAATAAGCTTTAATCATATTCTTCTTGTGATTAACAACAAGATAAAACTGATCGCTTCCATGTCGATTGAAACGGTTGATGATATGCTCAACAATTGGAATTTCTCCAATGGGAATGAGTGGTTTAGGAAGTATTTTTGTATAAGGATAAAGACGCGTACCAAGGCCACCTGCCATAATAACAACTGGTACTTCCAAAGTTCTATGTGGTTCGACTTCTTCATCATTCCATAACACCACAGAAAGGATATTACTCTCTTTATCTAGTATTGGAAGAGCTTCAATGGAATGCTTTTTCATAAATTCTTTTGCTTTGGTTTTCTCTTCCTCTAACAGATATTTGGGATTGTAGTTTGCAATCTCCCTGACTTTAGCATCCAGGTTTCCTTTCTTTAGGATCCATCTTCTGATGTCACCGTCTGTAATGGCTGCAACAAAATGACCATCCCTAGTAACAAAAAGTACTTTCTTGGCAACTTTATCTAATTGTTGCATCGCTTCAAGCATTGTTGATTCTTCGTCTATTAAAAATTCTATAACTTCCATTTCCGCACCTCTTTTCAAAGGCGATTTACACCACCTCTGGTTGTTTTAAACATTCAATAACATAGGCAGCGTCTTCTCTTGAAAGATTAGAGCTGCATGGGATATTTACTACCTTGTCCAAATACTGTTTAGCCTTATCAATTTTATAAGTTTGACTTCCCTCATATGGCCTTTGGTCACTGATCAATCCCCATATCGGTCTTGCCTGGATCTTCTTAGATGCTAAATATTTGATGATTTGATCTCTATTTAATGCGTATCCTTGTTCTACATATAGTGCATAAAACCAATAATTAGGACGAATACTATCCTTAAAATCTAAAACTCTAAGGCCAGGTATCTCTTGGATTTCATTCTTATAGAAATCATAATTACGCTTCTTAGTCTCAATAAACTCTTCAAGTTGTTCCAGCTGTGCAAGTCCTAAGGCTGCCTGAAGGTTTGTCATACGGTAATTATAGCCAATTTCATCGTGGGTATAGTAAAGCTCATCACTTTTCGCTTGGGTTGTAAGATGCTTTGCCCTCCCTAAAAGTTCTTCATTATCTGACACGATAATGCCACCACCGCCAGTAGTCATGATTTTATTTCCATTAAAAGAATAAACACCAACATCTCCGATGGTTCCAGCGTGTTTGCCATTATATTTTCCTTCAATATAATAAGTACCAATAGCTTCTGTTGCATCTTCGATTACTTTAAGATTGTACTTATTAGCAACTTCAATGATACCCTCCATGTCAGCCATGTTTCCAAAAACGTGAACGACAATCATTGCTTTAATATGCTTTTTAGTTAAATTATTGATGAGTTTACCATCTAAAAAACTACATTCCGTTTCACAGAAGTCTTTTAGCTTATCAACATCCATAGTAAGTGAATCATCACAGTCCATAAAAATAGGCTCTGCACCGATATACTTAACTGGATTTACTGCTGCGATAAACGTTAATGTTGGGACAATGACTTCGTCTTCTTTTGTAACCCCACAGACTTCAAGTGCAATATGAAGTCCTGATGTGCCATTTTGACAGGAAATAGCACCTTTGCACTTAGCATACTCTGCTACTTTCAATTCAAAATCATTTACATATGGACCACCTGTTGATACCCATTCTGTTTCAACCGCATGTGTAACATACTCAAGCTCTTTTCCTTTTAAGTTAGGAACGGATAGAGGTATGAATTTTCGACTCATTTTAGCACCTCCAAATTAAATATTGTAAATATCTGTCTTATACTGATCTAAGTTATGCTTGAAGAACTCAATTGTTTCTGCTAAGCCTTGTTCAAAGGTATAATTAGGCTTCCAATTGGTCAGTCTCATGATTTTCTCGTTGGATCCTAAAAGTCTATTTACTTCACTCTTTTCTGGTCTTAGCCTTTGTTCATCACAAATTATCTTTGCATTCGGGTTGATTTGCCTAATCAATTCCTCAGCTAACTGACCGATTGAAATCTCTTGCTGTGTTGCAATATTTATTTCTTCACCGATTGTGTTGTTTGATTTTGCAATTTCTATAAAACCATTCGCCGTATCTTTTACATAGTTAAAATCTCTAGTTGGTGTTAATGAGCCAAGTTCAATATCTTCTTTTCCGGCAAGAAGCTGTGTAATTATAGTCGGAATAACCGCTCTTGCTGATTGTCTTGGTCCATAGGTGTTAAATGGACGAACGATTGTAATTGGCATATTAAAGCTACGATAGAATGATTCTGCTAAACGATCCGCACCAATTTTTGTTGCAGAATAAGGGGATTGTCCTTGATATGGGTGTTTTTCATCAATAGGCACATATTGAGCTGTACCATATACTTCTGATGTTGATGTGATTAAAAGCCTTGAAGTATCTAAATCTCTAGCCGCTTGCAGTACATTAAGTGTACCCTTAATATTCGTATCCACATACGTATCTGGTGAATGATAGCTGAAAGGAATAGCAATCAGTGCAGCAAGATGAAACACCTCGTCCATGCCTTTCATAGATTCTCTGACTCCATTAGGATCTCTCACATCTCCTGTAAATACTTCTACTTCTTTCATTATTTCTTTAGGAAGTGTATCTAACCACCCCCACGAATTAAATGAATTATAATATGCAAAAGCTTTAACCTTATGTCCCTGCTTGACTAACTCTTCTGTTAAATGACTTCCAATAAACCCGTCTGCTCCGGTTACAAGTATTTTACTCATTGTTTTCCTCCTAATATAGTTTCCTAGTATAGTTTTTAATTAGCTTCCAATATTTTTATGCTTCATTATATTCCAAGGCATCGTGTACAGATTGGAAGATAATATCCATGTTAAGATGAATTTTATTAAATAAATAATTGTAGTAGCTTGAGCTGCTCCAATTGCTCCATTTTTTCTTATCAATACGTAATTCAAAACCAAATTGAACAGTGCAGTAGAAAAAGTTACCCAAGCAAGATAAGATGTTTTTTGAGCATAGAATATATAGCTACTGATCATCATATACATTCCATTAAACGCATATCCCAAAGCAATCCAAGTTACATAAATACTTGATTGACTAAATTCCTTTCCAACAAAAAAACTTAAGAATGGTGGTGCTAAAAGAGATAGAGTGATTGCCATAACTAAAATGATAAGGAAATAAGCATATGTGAACTTTACAATCTTTCTTTTTGTTGCTAAAATATTTTCCTTAAGTTTGGAATATAACCACGGAACATAAGCTTGATTGAATGAAGTTGCCAACAAATTAATAATCATTCCTATCTGATAACCGACAGTGTAAATACCTGTTGTTTCTATTCCCACCATATTTGTTATGAAAACTCGATCCATCAGAGTCATAATGACACCACCAAGCGCATGTGGAATTAATGGTACTCCAAATCCTAATGCATGCTTGATATATGTTCTATTAATATTAAATTTGAGCCAATTATTTTTAAATAATATAAAAAATCCAATCAATACAAATATTATAAGTGAAATAAGTTGAGCATATACTCGACCTTTCCACGTCAATCCAACAAATACTACTAAGACAATACTCAGTAACATATTCAATGCTGTTTGAGAAATTTGATAAATACCATACTGCAAAGGCTTAACTTGTACTTGCCATAATGTCAAAACTATTCTGGTGATAAATTGAGAAAATGAAATTACTACTACCACCCAAAGTATTTGAGAAGGTACTGATGAAATGTCTGAAATTACACTTGAAAAGAAATAAAATAAAGTTGAAACGAGTAATGTGCTAATAACTAAGATTAATATAGAATTAGTTATATATTCTTTTATATCAACCTTATCTTTCTCATAGTACATCCTTGCTATAGCTCCATGAACGCTCAAACCTGTAAATGGTGCCACGAAACTTACTAAAACTCCAAACATCGAAACGATTCCGTAATCTGCAGGAGAGAGATATCGAGTTAAAATAGGCAAAAGAAAAAACGGAATAGCACTATTTAGTACGCTTGTCATTGTATAAATTCCAGCTGATTTAAATAATGTAGACTCTAATACTACTTTAAGTTTTCTAAAATTCATTTGTCATCTCTCATTTTCATAATTTTATTGATCTCACTGAGCATATTATTCATACTGTTCTGCTGCCAAAAATATGACAAATTATAATTACGCTCTTTAAAGTTATTATCTTTAAAGTAATTGACAATTTCATCAGAGTTTTGAGCAAGATAAACTAATCCTTTATCACATAGGTCTTCCATTATCTCATAACCATATAATTTCATAATTATAGTTTCTAATCCATAACCCAGTCCCTCAAATAAAGCCGTCGAGTATACACCTATTTGAATATCTGATTTGGAAAAATAGTAGTGCATGTCTTTATTGTTATGACTAACAACTTCTATATTATTATTTACAAGCCATGGGTATTCTCTTTTCCACCTTGCATATTCTCCAGGGTGAAGTTTATAAATAATTTCATATTTGTTTTTATCCAACTTATCAGAAATGTCTACGGCTATCTTACTCAACTCCTTGCCAATTGTACCTTGAGATATAAACAAAATTACTGTTTTAAGATTGTCTTTAATGTCTTTTTTTTGTTTATTGTCATTTACTTTTTTCTCAAAATACGGCCATCCAACAACTTTAACCTTTTCTGAATCAATTGGTAGTCTTGTAGTTTGGCTCCAAAACTGACCATAAGTAAATATGTAATCAGGAAAACCAGACATCTTAATTTTTTGCAAGTAATTATATGCTACATGGTGCTTCCCCATCGTTCCGTGTTGTAATTCAACAATAGGAATTTTCATTTCCCTTGCAACATTATTAAATATCAAATTAGACGGACTATAATGAACGACCTCTAAAACAATTTTAGGACTGACCTTTTTTAGTATTTTACGATAATATTTAGAATAAACTTTATACCTTGTATACGCACTAATTATATGCTTTCTAAGATCAATGCTCGTATTAAACACCGCATTAAACTTTTCATTCAGGCAATTTATAAGTTCATGGTCCTGAAGCGAAAAAAAGTTAAACATACTCTTGCTTATTAATAAGTTCCACAATGTTGTTTTTATTCCGCTTATAAAATTTACATAATCAAAATATCTAACATCCTTTGTATAAATTGGATTAAAGTGTTCATCAATATAAGGCTGCTCATAGACATAATAGGAGTAGTCTAATGTTTTAAGTAGGTTATCAGTATAGATACATTCGAAGTAATCCCCACTTTTTACACGTCTCTGGTGATTTAATACAATTATATCTTTTTTTCTAATACCATATAAAGGATTGTTTTTAATCATAAACTTTATATTTTTAATTCTTTTTAATAATCTATGTTGAATCTTAATCTTATCAGTATCAACTTGGCTGGTTCCAGTATCTTCGCGCTTATTAAGTACTTCATTATAAACTGCGAATCTTATAAACTGCCAATATTTAAAACCCGATATTTCACTTTCATGCATTTTATAGTCATTTTCAAACTCTAGGAATTCTTCTAATAATTTCATTTTGATCCCTCAACATTACCTTTTTTCATCTCACTTAAATTGAATCTGTCATTTATTGAGTTTTTTATGTAAATATACATAAATAACATTAAATACAGAGGTTCAACAGTAAAAAAGATATAATCATCACCGATTTGAATGAATAAAATAAACAACAATAATATAGTTTCAAAATAATTTTTCTTAGCAACATTTTTTTTGTAAGTTACTTTAAGCGCATCAAACCACAAAAGTAAATAACTAACAAACCCAAAAATTCCAGTAATGTACATAGCACCAAGAAACTGATTATGTGGATGAAATAACAAGAAATTTGTACTTAATGAAGCATCGAAGAAGCCATATCCAAAGAAAAAGTCAATAATTCCACCGCTAAAAATGTTAGACAAATAATTATCCCAGATCGATACTCTATTGTTAAATAAAATATCAGCTTTATACATAGGAATATTAAATAATTTTATAGCTATTTTGGAAACTAATACTGATGAAAATGCAGTTAAAAAAAGCGATATATAAACGACATTCTTTCCTTTTGACTTTAGTACTCGTAATATCAGATAGATACTTACCACCAAGAACATTGTTATAATTATTGTTACTTTACCAATAGTTAAGCTTAAGTAGCCTAGGAGCAAAAACCCTAAATATTTCAATATTTTATTCTGGATGATTGATAACCACATGATACTCAATACACCCATATAAGAAGCAATTATAGAAAACTGAATACCTTCAGTATTTAGTCTTATTCTATTAAGTTCCAAAAATAAAAAATCTCTTGTTCCAGGAGCTACATAAATATTTTTAGTTATAAATACCGAATAAAATGTATATATTCCAGCACAAACATAAAGAATAAATACAATCTTTTGGAATCTCTCTCTTAATGATAGAACAGCTACTACCACGAATAAAATCAGTAAAATATATGAAATATATTCTTTAATATAATTAAGATTAATAATTGTTGAAATAACTAAAAAAGTAATATGAGTAAGCAAAATCCGATATTTACTAAAAAACCGAATAATCACTTTTGAGTTTTTTATAAAAACAAATAAGAAAACATACATAAAAATAGCAAGAAGAAAGTATCTTGAAAGCCTTCCAAAAGTACCTAATGGTTCAATCAATAAATATTCTCTTAATATACTTATGGCTACATACAAGATCAATGTAATCTCAATAAACTTTATTTCAATTAAGTTCAACTTGAGAATTCTATCTTTGATATTCAATTTACCCCCTCCTTTCTCAATATTCCTTATAAATAGTCATATATTTCGTAGCAATTTTATCCCAGTTGAACTGATCAATTGAGTTAATACAATTGATTGACATCTTATTATAATTGTTAATAATATCTATGATTGCCGTTGCAATACTTTTAGGATCATTTGGATTTACACTTTTGCCTATATTATCTATCGGAAACAAGCCCTCAATAGCCTGCCCCTTTGAAAAAACTACAGGCGTTCCACAACTCATCGCCTCAATATAAACCAATCCAAATGTTTCATTATATGAGGGAACAACTAAAATATCATTTTCAAGATATATATTTTTCAGTATTTCTTTATTATTAACACTTCCTTTGAAGTGAACAAATTCAAAATCATACTTGCTTTCTAATTTTTCTTTTAGTGGCCCGTCCCCAACAATAATTAGATTACACTTCACTCCTTTGGCATTGAGTAATTTTGAAGTTTTAACAGTATTTTCCAAATTTTTATTTACATCAATTCTTCCTACAAAAAGCAACTTAATGACATTGTCATTTATTTCCTTTGACCTAGATTTTTGATTAAACCAAAACTCATCAATACCATTTGGTATTACTAGCGACTTTTTTTGTATTAGCTGCGCTATTTTTTTCGGCAATGTATTTGTAAGAACTTTTTCACGATAGGATTCAGAAATAAAAACCACCCTATATGCATTTAATAGTATATTATAAGCGTACGGCCTTAGGTGAATTCCCTTCTTATAGTATTGATTTATATCTGTATTCCTAACAGCAACGATATACGGAATGTTAAACCTCTTAAATATCTCATAAGCGATAGCGCCATCACTAAACAAACTGTGAGCATGTAATAAAGAAAAGCCACTCAAATCAAATTTTGAAATGACACTTTTAGTCATTTTTCTAATTTTAGTGAAATAAAGTATTTTATCAATTTTATTAATCACTTTCTCCGAAATAACATCATAGACATATTTCTCTGAGTTTATCTCAAAAGCATCTGTATAAGTATGTTGGGGAGCGTATACTTCAAAATCCGATCCCTTTTCATAAAGTGCTTTAAAGAGCTTATCATAAACTTTACTATAGCTAAATCCGCATGCAATATGCAAAATTTTCATACTAACACTCCCGTTTAGGACATCTACAGTCTCCAATAACTATAGCCCCTTTTTACAATTTCAGTCTTATCTAAAATGCTCTTTACATCGATTAGAATTTTTTCATTATTATCAAATTTTCCATATAAACTATCTATATCATTCCAACTAATCTGTTTAAAAGTATCGTGTGCCACTGCTAACACAAGACAATCGGCATCTTTCACCTCATTAATATTTACTAATTCAATGCCATATTCATGTTTAGCTTCAGCAGCATCAGCCTCTGGATCCACAACAATCGGCTCAATACCATAATCTCTAAGACTATCAATGATATCTACTACTTTTGAGTTTCTAGTATCTGGAGTGTTTTCTTTAAATGTTACTCCTAGAATCACAACTTTGGCTTGCCTTACAACTTTATTTGCCAATATGAGCTTCTTAATTATCGCATCTGCAACAAATTTCCCCATACCATCATTGATTTTTCTACCTGATAAAATAATTTGGCTGTGGTATCCCAACTTCTCTGCTTCATAAACAAAGTAGTAAGGGTCTACCCCGATACAATGACCTCCAACAAGTCCAGGAGTAAATCCAAGAGCATTCCATTTTGTGTTCATAGCTTCTACGACTTCCTTTGTGTCAATACCCATACGATCAAATACCATGGCGAGTTCATTCATAAACGCAATATTTATGTCACGTTGACTATTTTCAACCACTTTGGCTGCCTCAGCTACTTTAATAGATCCTGCTCTATGAACACCAACTTCAATAACCAACTCATAAACTTTAGCAATTTCATCTAAACTTTCTTCATCCATTCCAGAGACTATCTTTATAATATTCTCGAGTCTATGTACTTTATCCCCTGGGTTAATACGCTCCGGTGAATAGCCTATTTTAAAATCTACTCCGCATTTTAAACCTGATTCTTTCTCTAATATCGGAATGCAAATGTCTTCAGTTACTCCTGGGTATACTGTTGATTCATAAACAACAATAGAGTCCCTAGTCAAATTACGACCGACAATTCTACTTGCGCCTTCCACTGGTGAAAGATCTGGAGTCTTATCTGAATTTATTGGTGTTGGAACCGCAACAATATGAAACTTAGCTTCTCTCAATTTAGTTTCATCATATGTGAAGTCTACAGTAGTTTTTTTGATATCAGCATCTCCAACTTCGTTGGTAGGATCAATTCCTGATTTATATAGTTCTATTTTCTGTTTGTTAAGATCAAAACCTATAACATCAACTTTTTTAGCAAAAGCAACAGCTATAGGCATCCCTACATAACCAAGACCCACAACTGCAATTTTTTCTTCCTTTTTCACAATCTTTTCATATAAGTTCATTTTGATTACTCCTTCATCTCTATAATATTATTGATTTCATTTATATAAGAATTTATGACAATATTTCTATCGAACTCATTTTCTGCTTTTTCTCTACTGTATTTACCCATACGCAACTTTTCCTCATTAGAAAGATTAATAAACTTATCAAGGCTCTTTTCTAAAGATATGCTATCTGCAACCTTACACAAATATCCATTTTTACCGTCCTCAACATTTTCTTTACATCCGTATGTATTACAAGTAATAAGAGGCCTGCCAATAGCTGCACCTTCTTGCAATACAGTACCTCTTCCCTCACCATATGAAGGCAGTACTATACATGTTGAGTTTGACATTATCTCTGGAACATCATCTCTCTTTCCTAAATAATGAATTATGTCGTCCTTTTCATATTGTTCTAACAACTCAACATACTTTTCTTCATCTACAAATCCTACGACTTCAAACTTTACATTTTTATATTTATTCTTTATTTGTTTTGCAGCAGTCAAATATTCTTCGATTCCTTTATCTCTTAAAATTCGCCCAACAAAAGTAAACGTAATATTGTCTTTGATATCAAGTTGATGATACTTGAACTTTTCCAAATTTACGCCAGAGCCTGGAACGATTTTCGTGTTTTGTTCTGAATTGATTATGTTCATATCTTCATAGAATGTCTTATTGTCATTATTTAAAAAGAAAACCACCTTTGCATTCTTAAAAGCAATTTTGTTCAACCGTACAGCTATTCTTTTTTGCCACATATCTTGGATATAGACGGAACCTAACCCCGTTACAGTATGAATAGCCTTTGTTTTTGATAACCTTGCTGCCAGCCCTCCATACGTATTTGGTTTAATAGTATAAGTTAGTACAACGTCAGGCTTAACTGCCTTTATAATTTTATAATATTGAAATAACAGTTTAAAATCATTTAATGGGTTAGTTTTTCTTCTCTCCAAAGGAGTGTCAATAATCTCACAGCCCATATTAGAAAAATAATCAACTTCACTGCTATAAGGCAACGCTAGGGTAACATGATAACCCAACTCTAACAGTCTTTTTACAAGTTCACGCCTAAATGCGTATATTGTTATAAAATGATTTGCTAATATAAGTACTTTCTTCATTTTCTCCCACTCTTCTCCAAATACTGTTCTGACTCTAACTGGATACCTTTCTTAAAGCTCATCGGCTTATAATCAAAATCATTCTTTGCTTCTTCATGAGGATAACTTCTGTCCTCAGCCATTCTTTGAACTTTCTCTACATAATTAACTTTTCCTAAAGAAAAAATCTTAGCTACTCTTGCTAAAAACACTCCAAATCCTAAAGGAACATTAACAAAGGTTGTTTTCTTATTGAGGTTATCGCTTATCATCTTAAAAACTTCTATCATCTGTAGAGGCTTTTCACCTGATAAGTCATATGCTTTTCCAGCTGTCTTTTCAGGAGATGTCAACACAGTGTAGAATGCCTTTCCTAAATCCCTTGCATTTACTGGCTGTATTAAACTTCTCCCACCGTTAATAACCGGCATGACTCTAAATTTATCTATCATCTTAATGAACTTACTCATATTGCTGTCACAAAGATCGCCATAAATCATCGTTGGTCTAAGAATCGTGACTTTTGTAGGACAGTTTGGATCTGCAGTCATTTCTGTGACTTTCTTCTCCACATTCTTATATCCTTGAGAAGCATATTTGAAATTAGAATATATTCCTGTTGTATGTACTAAGATTGCTCTCTTCACATTGTTCTCGATCGCTGCTTCTACAATCATCGGAGAATGATGTATGTTATAGATGTGCATGATATTATCCACACCCTTCATAACTTTTCTTATGAACTGTTTATCATTGAGATCTCCATAAACCTTCTCAATATTTAATCCGCTGTTATCTAACATTGAAGTGTCAGATGTTTCCCTAACGATGCAGCGGATTGGTCCTTCATATTTATGGTCAATAAGTTCCTGTAAGAAATATCTTCCTGTATGTCCTGTAATCCCTGTCACTAATAACATCTGCTCACCCCTAATGTTTCGCTGACTCTTTATCAGCTTTTTTCGTACCAGTCCCACCTTCAACAACCCCATCACTTCTAAGAACACTAAATATCGTCCCAAAGAAGCACCTGACATCCATCAGAAGGCCAATTTTCTCTACATACTCTCCATCAAGTCTAGCCTTCACATCAATTTCAAGTTCATCCCTACCATTTATCTGCGCCCACCCTGTAAGCCCAACAGGCACGTCATTTGCACCGTACTTATCTCTTTCCTTAATCAAATCATACTGATTCCAAAGAGCTGGTCTAGGACCGATAATGCTCATCTCACCCTTAAAGATATTGATGATTTGTGGCAACTCGTCTAGAGAAGTCTTACGTAGAAACTTTCCTACCTTTGTAATCCACTGATCTGGATTCTCCAACAAATGTGTTGGCATGTCCTTCGGCGTATCAATCCTCATTGTTCTAAACTTCAGTATATGAAAATGACTCTTATGGATCCCAACTCTCTTCTGTTTAAAGAGAACAGGTCCAGGGGAGTCAAGCTTGATTGCTATAATGAGTAATAAAAAAACAGGAGATAATATGATAAGTCCTATGCCAGAAAGTATGATATCTATTAATCTCTTGATTTTTAAGTAAACCATGTTAGTTCCTCCTGCTCTATGTAAATGTATATTAGTGGTGTGTAGAACACCTGATTTTTTCAATCTATATATTGTATGTGGTGCTTGATTCAGCACTATATCTTGCATAATTCTGTGCTTTGATTGGATGCCTAGACGTGTAATGCTTCTGTAATATTAGTACATTTCCCAGTTATGCTAAAACCCTTGATATTACTGCCTTACAGCCTATTTATCCTTTCAGCATACTCACGTCGCACATGCTTATGCTAAAAGGTAAATAGATGCAGTATATTGTATTCGAACACTCATTCTCCGCAATATATGCACTTTTTCTTTTAAAGTCATCCTTACAGCATATTGTTCTCAAATCCAAGGAACTTCCTCCTTAGGAGAACCTTCTTCAGGTGACTCTTCTTCATCTACATGGACATTGCATTTGACTTTCCCATCTTTATAGGTAATAACACCACCAGACGGGCATATCTCATCAAAATTATCTATAAGAAATTGATTAAAGATACTATCCGAATGATCCATATCATTCTCAATTAGATATGCAGAGTACATTCTTTCTACAGTTTTCCGATTAGCAGCACATACACTTTCTTCAGCCTTGTTTCTGAATCCCGCTAATCTAGGAATAGCTACTACAGCAAGAATTCCCATAATTGCAATCACAACAACCAGTTCTACTAAAGTAAAACCTTCAGATTTTTTATCCATTGTTTTCACCTAGACAATTGAATTAATCTTTTTCTGTAATTTCCACAAGCTTATCAAAATCACTTTTCAATAATCGATCTTGAACAATTCGATATTTCTCGAATTCACTTTCTGCATGTGCTTTAGTAATTTCAGCGGTAACTTCTCTGTTTACCTGACGTGGACATTCAGTTTGAACTATTTGGAATTTCCTAATAGTTGTTTCCTCTTCTTCACTCCCACCACGATGCACGATACACACTACACTTTACTTTCCCATCTTCATATGTGATTGCACCACTATTCGGACATATATCATGAAAATTTTTAACAAAAATTGGTTAAACGTTTCTACCAATTTCTTTTATAAATCGACTTCCCTACACTGTCAATGTGTTTTTTTAACTCTTCATTTGAAATATCTTTATAAACTACTACATCAAAAAAATATGGCAATGGATATTCTTCATTTAAGTCGTCACTTATTCTTCTTAGTATCTTTCTATCTATATTTTCTCCTACTATGGCTAGATCAACATCAGAGCCTTTTTTATAATTTCCCATGGCTCTACTACCAAATAGAACGACTTCTTCAATCTCTGAATACTTATCAATAGCTTCTAAAATAAACTTTAAATCTCTATCAAGCAATCCATACATTCCTATATCTCCTTAACTAACTTATCATACAGTTTTTTAAGCTCTGGAAAATACACTTTTATAATATCATTTACCATTTTCTTCGCCATATCTTCATCATAGGTATGAACTGTTAAGTTTCTATCTGAAAGAGCGTCAATCCAAATGTGCCCATCGTCAATTAAATCAATTTGATATGCCTGTTTGATTGTTTCTCTTGGACTCTTCACACTAATCTCTTGAGCTTCAAGATAATCCTTCATCAACTTCCAAGAAAGTTCAAAAGAAATTTCAAAGAACTGAATAATACCTGCTCTCTCGAGTTCTGTTTCAATAGGTTGGTTAATATATTGATTCAATAGCTTATAAGATTTTTCAAAATTGATAAACCTTTGTTTCCATCTGATATCCTTCAACCGATCCATTTAAAGACTCCTTTCAATCTGTATGATTTGTTATCACTTTTATTTATCCTCTCGTACCATCTTTGCAATTAACATGAACTAAGAACCAAATCAACATCTTGCATAACAAACTAAATTATTGACAACTCTATATGCTACATATTTTAACTCATCTTCACCACTTGAGGTATAGCTTCGCCCATTCACATAACCTTCATCATGCTACAAAGCTTTTGCTATGACCTCTCCTGCTTTTATTGGGGCCGAAACACCCAATATACACATCAGATTTTGTCTACAAAATCAATTCCTAGTTGTACAATTCTTGAATCACCTAAAAAATCTATTTTAACCTTAGCTCGTCCTTTTCTAGCATCTATACTTTGTATATAACCTTCTAGCCCAACTAATGGTCCATTAATAACTCTAACTTCTTCATTTTCTTTATATAATTTAGATATGCCTATATTTCCATCATCATTGGTTATAAGGATATTCAAAACTTTTAGTTCTTTTTCTTCTATTCTTAATGGTCCATCTCTATCTTTTAAAAGTTTTGTTAGTATGGGAATCTCTTTTATTTTATAATATTTTTCTACATCAATATCCCCTTTTATCAATACATATCCAGGGAATAGCTTTCTCTTAACTTTGTGCCATTTTCCTGATTTTCTTTCTCTAAGCTCTCTTTTTGGAACTATACACTTAATCTGATTTCCAAAGGTGTTTTCAAGAGCTTTTTTTACTTTCTCTTCTTGACCAGTAAATACAAATATGGCATGCCAACAATTTTCAGTAACCCACATATGTTAAACCCACCCTTTGCATATCAGTAATTACGGCTATTATTATATAAAAAATCTCCCTTTTTTTCAATATGCCACGCTGACATTTATTTACTTCCTAAACACAACTACCTCTTCTAAGTCTATATATCCATCATCATCGCCATTGTGCTGGAATCTTAGGTATTGGGTGCCTGGGGTTATGTCTGGGTCTGTTTGGAAATCTACTTCGTACTGTTGCCATTCATCTGTTAAATCTATATTTTTTAGTGCTGCTTGAGCTTTATTTTCTGCTTCGTTGTCGTATACATAGAAATTAAATGTGTTTTTCTTTGTATTTCCTCTAGCCTTAAATATTAATTTATACTCTGTATTGGGTTCTAATTTTAGTCCATAAGGATAGACTCTGCCATATTTTTCACCATCATTTGTTATTCTAATATACCCAGCTTTTACTTCATACTGTGCATTTCCACCTTTAGGACTCCAATTTCTTAACATATCTATCCTACCATCATCGTTCATATCTATATCAAAGTAATATGCAAAGTCTAAACTATATCCCTCTGGTAGTTTATATTCTTGATCTGTTAAGTTTTCATAATTAAACTGTATATATCCTATCTTGTATAATAGATCCTCATTGTAATCCAATGGTCTCATAGCTGTTTTATTTGCCTTGTTTATCTGTTCCTTTACTTCATATGCCTTGGATATTATCTCTTTTGCCTTTTCTACGTCTTTATTTATATAGTAATTAAATACTGCCAAATACGCATCAGATTTCTGTACATAATTCCTTATTTCCATAGGTTGTAGTCTTATCGATTCATCTATTAGTCTTAGCCCCTCTTCTATATCCCCTGTACCTAGACTATAAGATGCTGCCATTGCATGGTATTGGGGATTGTATTTGCCTAATTCCAATCCTTTTTTCATCATTTCTTTTGACTTATCTAAATATTGGTTATCCTTTTCATTTTTGTATTTGACCATATAATGGTTTGCCAAGTCTATCTTGAACTCTGGTTTGAATGGATGGAATTTAGATGCCTTTTCAAAATTGGCTATGGCAGCATCTATATTGTTTTGTCCACTGGCCAATACTGCCTTGTTTCCATAGTTATTTCCTATTGTAAATAATGTGGTTCCAAATATACCTAATACCAATAATTTTGCAAAGAATACTCTAGGTATCTTTGTTCTTTTGAAGTTAATCTGAACACTATTTTGTGCCAATATTCCCATCAATGCCCATAATATAAATGTAAGGGCAGATAGGGATAGGTCAAAGTCCATGAATGCATGGATTAGTATAGATACTATCGCTATCAATATACTGCCTTGAACTATTTTATCACTATCTGTATCATTATCTCTATATTTCTTCAATGTAAAATATGCTATGGTGAGTATAAATGCTACAAATAGGATTAGTCCTATTATACCCACCTCTATCCACATCTGTAGATAATAGTTATGGGCTTGGCTAGTATAGTATCCATAGGATTGATATATCTGATACAGTGTATGCCAGCCTCCTCCACCAGTGCCAAATATGAAATTGTCCTTTATTATCTTAAATGCATCATCATAGAATGCCAACCTTCCTTGGGCACTGTTCTCTTTTAAAGTTATGCTATCTATTCTAGATACTATGCTTTCTGGTATATATTTATAACTAAGTGGTATATTTGCTATTAATTTATCTTCTTTGTCAAATATATTGGCACTATTATATGTTATGGATGTACCTGTATAGTAGTTATCAAAATATACTCTCACCCCTTCGGTACTATCATTGGTTGCAAAGGGTATATCTATATTTGTATTGTCAAACTCTGTTATATTTGTAGATTGAAGTCTTTCTATATCTCCTTGTTCATCTACGCTATATATCCTCACTCTACCTGCATAGGGTTTCTCTTCTTCTGCATCTGCATTGTAATTTACTTTTAGGATATATTCTTGATTTTGTTCTACTTTTCCTATATTTCTAGACAACGATGTCCATTTGTCTTCTCCTGTATTGTTTGCCATATGCAGTGGTTCTACTGCCTTTATGGCATATACTAATATACCAGTAGATACTACTAATATAGCTACTAATACTGTTATTATATTCTTTATGGATATGTCTCTAAATTTATCTTCTATATGTGCTAATCCATATGTTATTATACCTGCTAGTATGAATGATGCTATAAATATCATCCATGTGGTAGATGCACTACCTTCTAATTTTTGAGCAAATATGAAGGATAATGGTACTGCCAATGCTGTGTTTATAAGCATATATATGAATGTCTCCAGTTTTCTGTTATTGGGTACTATAGCTATAAATAGTACAACTATTATGGGAAATAATAGCCACATACCTCTAGAGTATGTAAGTATAAATGTAAATAGATATATATTGGCTGCTATTGCGTATAATGGCTTTATTCTCTTATCCTTTTCTGCCAATAGGTATCCCATGGCCAATATAAATAGTGCTGCTAAGTATGATGCCAATGTGTTTGGGTATTGAAATGTAGAATTTATCCTGTTCCCTACATAGGCTCCATTATAGCTTATGCTACCTATGGCTGCCCCTATGCCTACTATGGATACCCCTATGCCACTTAATAATATGATATTTATAAGCCATTTTCGTTTATTATCGGTATCTGCCAAATCTCTAGCCAATATAAATATCACGAAATAATTTAAGTATTTTAGCGCCTCTTCTATGGCTAATCCTGTATTTACCCCATAAAGTATAGAGAGTGCATAAATCACAACAACACCTATTGCAAATATATCTGTAGGTGTTTTGATAAGTTTATATTCTCTATCATTAAATCGTGAACCCACCCATATAAGTGCCAATACAAAGGATATTATATGAGTAGGAAATAATTCCTCCTGAAAAAAAAGTCCACGAAAAAATGGGGCGATTGATAGGATTGTTAGTAAAATGATGTATGTTGTTTTTTTGAGTAATGAATCATTTCTTTGCATTTAGTTTATCACTCCAATCGTCGTAGTTCTTGGTTCTTGGTTCTTAGGTCTTAGCTCTTAGGTCTTGGTTCTTAGGTCTTGGTTGATAGTCCGTAGTTCGTAGTCCATTGTTGAAATCCTTAGGATTTCTTATTTTACTACAGACTTTTTATTAATCCACTTAACATTTTGCCTATTTCTATAGATAAGTCCATTAATTCTTCATAATTTTGTTTACTTATGTAATTTAAGTCTTTAGATAATATCAAATGATATTTTGTTTCTTCTAATGATCCACGAGCAATATATAAAAAATGTTTGAACTCTTTATTATGATATCTTCCTCTACCTTCTACAATATTAGTAGGAACAGAGCTTGCTGATCTACATATCTGATTAGTTAATCTAAATTTTTCTTCTTCTGGAAATACTTTTGTGATTTTATATATCTTTAAAGTCAATTCATGGGCCTTTTGCCATACTTTAAGATCTTCAAATCCATTTTTCACAAAATCAACCTTTCCCATTATAACCTATGCTTTAAATCGTAATCCATAGTAGAAATCCAAAAGATTTCTACTATATGCTACGAACTACTAACTACTAGCTACGAACTAAGAGCTAACAGCTACTTACTACTAACTACTAGCTACGAACTACTAACTACTAGCTACGAACTAAGAGCTAACAGCTACTTACTACTAACTACTAGCTACGAACTACTTACTACCAGCTACGGACTCTCCTGTTCTTTCCCAGTATTCTTTGAAGAAGGCTATGAAGGTTCCTAGCATTAGGCCTAGGACTGTTGCTATTGCTAGGTTTAGCATTTTTTTGGGACCTGTTGGGTATTGTGGTGCTACGGCTCCTCCTACTATTAGTATGCTTGATTCTCCTATTTCTGAGGATTCTGCTATTCTAGTTTCTTCATATTTATTTAGAAATGCCTCGTATGTGCCCTGGGCTAAACTTACCTTTCTTTGAACCAATTTATCTTGATGTGTTTTTTCTGCTAATTCTACCTGTAATGTCTCCATTTCTTTTTGTGCCTTATTTATACTATCTTTTATATTATTTATTTCATTGGTCAACCCTGATATGATAACCTTAGTCTCTGCTATATCATTTTTTAATTTAAGATATAATGGATTTATTTCCTCTTCTTCCATCAATATATTGGATGTCTCTTCTAATTTTAATCCACTTTGGGATGCCGATTGGCTAAGTAATGGATCTGATGCCAAGGACTTATTGGTTACCAATTTTTCTGGTGTCTCCTGTAATTCCTCTGTAGCCGTTGCCAATGCAGATTTTTGCTTGTTTAACTCTATTTGCTTTTCTACCAACTGTGTCTTGTATTTTGTAAGCATCTCTAGCTTAGACGTAGTTTCTGCTTCAAGCTCGTCCACTCCTCTAGGTTGGGCTAGGAACTGTTTTAATTCCAATAGTGCATCATCTAGTTTTTGTTTTTCTACTTCCAACTGGTTCTCTATAAATCGGGAAGATTTAGATGCCTTATCCTTTGCCATATCTGATATGAATATTGTAAAGTTCTTTGCTACTGTATTAGCTATATCTGCTGCCAATTTAGGATTATTATTAGTCACCTTTACTGCAATTAGATTTGTATCCTTTATATTTTCTAGTTCTATGCTATTTCTCAAACTTCTTATGGTAAATACTTCTTTATCTAGTCCCAATTGGTCTATGGTCTTTTGAAGTATCTTGGCATTTTTTATCTGTTCTTTATATGTCTGTATAGTCATGACTGGATATGTGGATATAGAGTCCAATATACCCTCTACATCTTCGCTATCATTTTGAGCATTAGTCAATCTATCGGTTGCCATGGATGCCATCAATGTAGCCTTCGCTTCATACGTTGGCTCCAATATATAGAAACTCACCACCCCAGCTAATGCTACACATATGGCTGTTATTATGGCTATAATCTTCCAACCATTCAATAATGCCTCTATTATTTCCCTAAGGGATATTTCTTCGTAATCGGGCTGATAATTCATTTGTTGTTGCTCCATTTATAGTCCTCACTTTCATAATATGTTTTACTATATATTATCATATATATTGCTTTTATTAAATTATATATTATTGGAATTTTCTATGTTGTCCAAACTATATTTTATCTTAAAATATACTACGGGACAAGGAATTTGTGGTTACAAAATTGTTACGATTGGATTTGTCTTGGTTCTTAGTTCTTGGTTCTTAGCTCTTAGGATATAAAAAAGTTAGTAGTTCAATGATGAAATCTATAGGATTTCCACCATCAACTACTAACTACTAGCTTTTACCTACTAATTAATTCCTAAAACCTTTTCTGGTGTTGTATATGGTCGGGTTTGTTTTTTGCCTGTTTCTTCTAGGGTTAATTCTCCATACCATGAGGTTAGTCCCCTTCTTAGGTATTTGTTTTCTATTAATGCTTTTTTTACGCCTTTATCTGCTATCTCTAATGCAAAGGGTAATGTGATATTGCACAAGGAATAGGTTGATGTCTTAGGGAATGCTGCTGGAATATTGTCTACTACATAGTGGGTTATACCTTCTTCTTCATATACTGGATTATCGTGGCTTGTTGATCTTGATGTCTCTATGGCCCCATTGTCATCACAGGACACATCTACTATCAATGATTTGGGTTTCATTAATTTCAACATTTCCCTCGTTACTAGATGATCTGTTCTCCATTTGGGCCATAATATACAATTAATCAATACATCTGTTCTTTTGAGACATTCCATCAAGTTTTGTTCATCAGAATACAATAACTCTACATTTGGAGGCAATATATGTTTTGCATGTTCTAAGCTATCCACATTTAAGTCTAAAATAGTAACCTTATTCCCAAAGGCCACTGCAAGTTCTGCAGCTCCAAGTCCTGCATTTCCTGCCCCTATTATTGTAATCTCTGGTGTTTTTACACCATGAACCCTAGACAACATCAATCCATTTCCTTTGTTTATACTCTGACAGAAATGAAGGGCTGCTATAAATCCTCCTTTTCCTGCAATTTCACTCATAGGTTTCAGCAGTGGAAATCCTCCCTCTTTATCATAGACATCTTCATATGCTATACCTACTGATTTACTCTCTAGTAATACATCGGTCTGCTCTCTATGGGCATTTGAATGTATGTAAGTAAATATTATCAGTCCTTCTCTTAAATATTTATATTCTTGTGGTAATATCTCTTTTACCTTATATATCATCTCTGCATTATTGTATATTTCTTCTGCTGTATCTACTATTTTGGCTCCTTGGGATTTATACTCTTCATCTGAAAATCCACTGCCCATACCTGCACTTTTCTCAACTAGGACAGTATGCCCCTTCTTTGTGAACTTACCACCGAGACAAGCAACGGTGGCTTCTTTGTAAGAAGTTTGGTATTTAACTTTCGACCTTAGCAGGCAACCCTTATTCTTAACGGGCGAGAACACTTGCCCTTATCCCTCATAGTTTCAACTAACTTGGGAATACATTTTTCTTCTTTTCTTAATATGTTTAGACTACCATTCACGTCCGAATTTACCAATCCAAAACTTGACTTAAATAGTCCTCTTACTACTCTACGAGATTTATCATATGTCTTTTTAGTTATCGGCTCTAAGTCAAAGGCACTGCAACCACTTGTATAGCTTTCTTCCTTGAA
>NZ_JHVL01000008.1:0-55299 GCF_000620125.1 Clostridiisalibacter paucivorans DSM 22131
AAACTACAAGGCATTGAGATTAAATTCAAGGAAGAAAGCTATACAAGTGGTTGCAGTGCCTTTGACTTAGAGCCGATAACTAAAAAGACATATGATAAATCTCGTAGAGTAGTAAGAGGACTATTTAAGTCAAGTTTTGGATTGGTAAATTCGGACGTGAATGGTAGTCTAAACATATTAAGAAAAGAAGAAAAATGTATTCCCAAGTTAGTTGAGACTATGAGGGATAAGGGCAAGTGTTCTCGCCCGTTAAGAATAAGGGTTGCCTGCTAAGGTCGAAAGTTAAATACCAAACTTCTTACAAAGAAGCCACCGTTGCTTGTCTCGGTGGTAAGTTCACTAACAATATAGATATGATATTTTTAGTATAAATCACAAAGCCCCATACCAAGGAATATGAAATGGTGGATATTAATCTATTCCCTCTTTGAAAATACATATATGTTATAATGTAGAAAGAAATAATACTTGTATACAAATACGAATAGTAAATAAAGGGGGCATCAATTTGTTTATAGCATCGACTGCTATAACATTATTGTTTACAGGGATAGCAGGATATCTAGGGAAGTTAAAAATACAGAATTCTAAAGACTTTATATTTGGTGGAAATAAGCTGGGAGTAGCAGGAGTTACCAGTATGCTAATGGGGTCAATTATTGGTGGAGCATCTACTGTTGGTACGGCTCAAATGGCATTTACACAGGGCATAAGTGCCATATGGTTTATTATGGGGGTTTGTATTGCCAGTATTATATTGGGACTCATATATGGAAAATATATAGAAAATAAAGAGGTAGAGACTATACCCCAAATTATAGGGTATAGCTATGGTAATTCTGCAAGAACAGCATCAAGTATATTATTGTCCATAGGTATGTTTATACATATAAATGGTCAAGTGATAGCAGTTATAGCTATTTTTACTGCAGTTTTGGGAATGAGCTTTGAAAAGGCTGCAGGAATTGTCATTGTATTATTAATTGTATATGTAGTATTTGGAGGTATGTGGAGTAGTGCAATTGTAGGAGGAATAAAGACTATACTTCTCTATGGAACTAGTTTGATAAGTGGATATATTCTTATACATAATTTAAATGCATTATTAGAAATAAATTCTTTTTTTCCAAAGGAACCATGGTTTAATCTCTTTAGTGATGGGGTCGGACAGGATTTAGCTTTAGGAGTTAGTACTATTACAGGGATATTGTCTACACAGACATATTTTCAAGCTGTAATGGCAGGAAGAAATAAAAAGATATCGAGAAATAGCGGTTTCTTAACGGCATTTTTAGTACTGCCAGTAGGGATTGTATGTACCCTTATAGGGATGTATATGAGAATACATCATCCTTATATACCTCCAAGAGAGGCATTTCCTTTATTTTTGATGGAATATCTGTCTCCTGCAATAGGGGGCATATCTATGGCTACAGTATTGATATCCTCCACAGCAACTGGAGCAGGACTTACATTGGGTATAGCTACCATGTTTGTAAGGGATGTGTACAAAAAGATTATAGATAAGGATGCCAATGATAAGAGGCAATTATTGATATTGAGATTAGTGATTGTATTGATAGGGATATTTACTTTTATAGTAGTGATAAATAATAAGGGATCCTTGATTTTGGAATGGGGATTTTTATCTATGGTGTTTAGGGCATTACCAATATTTATTCCTGTTATGGGGGCTATACTCTTTAAAGAGAGAATAAATCCCAAGGCAGGTATATACAGTATAATAGGAGGGCCTGTAGCCAGTATACTATGGATTGCCTTGGGATATGATAAGTTGAATTCCATATATATAGGGCTTTTAGTGGGGATATTGCCCATTTGTATAAAGGGTCATTCGCAAAGGATTACTAATTCATAACTGATAGATATTCATCTTTTATTTTTTTTAGTATATCAGGGTATTCGATTATATCCATAGCTGTAAGTACCAATGCAGCTATGGTTTTTTTCATACTTTCATAGGCGTAGGGAGTACAAGTGGCATTGGCAAATTCTTTAGTGTGTCCTACCAATTCATTTTCACTTATGGAGAAATAGGGATGTATAGTAGGACATACATGACTTACATTTCCTACGTCAGATGAACCCTTAGGAGGACCTGCGGGATATATTTTTTCTATTCCCAAGTCTTTTAATTTATCTAAATACAGATTAGATAATGTACTGTTAGTAATGAGATTGTCATTAGAATATTCGTAATTTTCTATTTTCACAGTGGAACCAGTAGCCAATGCAGCGGCATTTGCACAATTTTTGACTTTATTACTGGTCTCTATCATGTAATCTTTAGTGGCAGAGCGTATATAGAATTGAGCTATAGCCAATGCAGGTACAATATTGGCAGCTTTGCCTCCCTCTTTTATGATGCCATGGATTCGAGTATCTGATTTTATATGCTCCCTTAGGGCATTTATATTGTTAAATGTCAATATTGCAGCATCCAATGCGTTGATTCCTTTATCAGGGTTAGATGATGCATGGGCGGATTTTCCCTTGAAAGTAAATTGTATAGCCTCCATAGCCAATGTTTTACCGCTTTCCATAAATTTATCACTGGGGTGTGATATCATTGCAATATCTACATCATTAAAAGCACCCTTTTCTGCTAATATTACCTTAGCTCCGTTGGTTTCTTCGGCAGGAGTACCAAATAATATTACAGTGCCTCCTAAATCATCTATAACTTTACTCAATGTGATAGCAGCCCCCGAACTTGTAACCCCTAATATATTGTGTCCGCAGCCATGACCTATACCTGGAAGTGCATCATATTCTGCCAGATATCCAATGGTAGGACCAGACTTTTTGCTTGTATAGGTAGCTTTGAATGCAGTAGGTATATCCATATAATTTTTTTCTATATGGAATCCATATTCTTGTAATAAATCCATATGGGCAGCAGCTGATTTATATTCCATATTTCCCAATTCGGGATTATTAAAAATAAATTCATTTAGTTTAATTAATTCTGATTCTAAAGAATCAATAATAGTCTTGATGTCTTTCATAAAAATTCCTCCTTTAATTTTCCTTTGCTAAAGCCTTGGCATCTGCAATAAATTTTTTAATCATATCTTTTTCTACCAATCTATCTATAGTTTTATTTATCTCATTGACCAGTTGAGTATTTCCTTTTTTGATTGCAACAGCAGAGCCTTCATATGTATTCTCAACTTTTATACTAGATATAGCTAATTGAGGATTTTCTTTTACATAGGATATAGCTACATCCTTTGGAATAATAATGGCATCTGCTTTATCATTGTTTATTAATAAGACTAAATCTGTTACCTTTCCTAACCCCTTTGGCGTACTATCGGGAAGCTGGTTTTTAGCTATTTTTTCCTGTATAGCCCCTTTTTGTACCCCTATTATCTTTCCTGCTAGATCTTCATTAGATGTATATTTTTCTTTATTCTCTGCTTTTATCACTATACATTGTTCTCCATAATTATATACCTTAGAGAAATCCACACTTTGTTTTCGTTCTTCTGTTGGAGTCATTCCAGCCAATACGAAATCCACCTTATTGGTATTTAATGCAGCCAATAGACCATCAAATCTCATATCTTTAATTTCCAATTCAACTCCTAAATCTTTTGCGATCTCTTTAGCTATTTCTATGTCATAACCTACTATGGTGTCCACTCCATTTATGTTTTTGTGAAATTCATTTGGAGGGAAATCTGCACTGGTACCTAAAACGATCTTTCCAGATGCCTTAATTTTTTCTACAGCATTTAATTCTTCTGCTGATGATTCTTTGGCGTTACCATTGGAGTTTGAGCAGCCCGTTGATAAAATTAATATTAATGACAGTATAACAAGGATGAATTTACATTTTTTCATAATATAACCTCCCTATTGATTTTTAAATATTATACAGAAAAAAGAATAAAATTGCAATACTATTTGCAAAAATAATCATAAAAAAATATAAAAATACATAATTGGTAAAGGCTATGGACAGAAATACGATCAAATTCAGTGTTAAAAACAGACAAATTTATGTATAACATATATGGGACTAAAGTATAAATATGCAAAGTCTGAAATATTATAATATTAGAATCTTTTTATAAAATAGGCTTGAAAATCTGATATAATATTTGTAAAATGTAGAATAAAATTAAATCATAGAGGTGCTGATTATGAAGATTATAGTAATTAATGGACCCAATATAAATTTATTGGGCATAAGAGAGAAAGATATATATGGCAGTATGACATATGAGGGTATATTGGAATTAATATACAGAGAATCTAGGTCCATGGGCATTGATGTGGATGTATTTCAAAGTAATAGTGAAGGAGATTTGATTGATAAAATCCAGGATGCAAGAAATATTTATGATGGAATAATAATAAATCCTGGGGGATATTCCCACTATAGTATAGCTATACATGATGCGTTAAAGGGTATAAATATACCTTCGATAGAGGTGCATATCTCCAATATATATGCAAGGGAAGATTTCAGACAGGTATCAGTTACTGCCAAGGCTTGTGAAGCTCAAATTAGTGGCATGGGTGTCTATGGATATATTTTAGCTATTTATGGAATAAAAAATATATTGAAAAATAGGTGAATTATATGAAACTAAGGAATAAAGATTTTTATAAAAATATGGCATCGATAGCTGTGCCTATAGTAATTCAAAACCTTATAACATCTTCTCTTAATATGGTAGACACAGTTATGATTGGTAGTTTGGGAAAATCTAATATTGCAGCAGTAGGGTTGGCTAATCAGTTTTTTTTCTTATTTGTATTATTACTTTTTGGTATCAATAGTGGTGCTGCCATATTTATATCTCAATTTTGGGGAAAGAGGGATATAGTAAATATAAGGAAGGTCCAAGGAATAGCAATGTTATCTGGATTGATATTGAGTATAGGGTTTGGAGGAGCTGCTTTTTTTCTACCAGAACAGATACTTAGAATTTTTTCTACTGATTCTGTAGTGATAGATTTAGGAAGTAGATATATAAAGATAGTATCTATAAGTTATTTTTTAACAGCAATAAGCTTTTCTTATTCATTTGCATCTAGGAGTATAGGACATGCAAAATTACCCATGATGGTAAGTGCCATATCACTGGGAATCAATACATTGTTTAATTATGTATTGATTTTTGGTAATCTAGGATTTCCTGAGCTTAAAATTATAGGAGCGGCAATAGCCACTTTAACAGCTAGGGCAGTAGAACTTACATTGCTTCTATTTATTATATATAGAAGTGGTAATGTGTTGGCTGCTAAAGTGAAGGAACTTTTTGATTTTTCCTATGATTTTATTAGAAAATTTTTCAACACTACATTGCCTGTTATATTAAATGAAGGATTCTGGTCTTTAGGGGTTACGATGTATTCTATAGCTTATGCTAGAATAAGTACAGATGCCATTGCGTCGGTTCAGATAGCTACTACTGTTCAAAATGTATTTATGGTAATTGGTAGGGGTCTTGCGAGTGCATGTGCAGTAATGATAGGAAATAAAATAGGTGCAAATGAAGAGCCTGAGGCTGTGAATTATTCTAAAAGATTTGCAATAATATCTACTGTATTAGGTATAATTTTAGGATGTTTATTATTTTTGTCATCTCATATGATATTGGGACTGTTTAATATATCTCAACAAGTATATATAAATGCTCAAAAGATATTATGGATTATGGCCTTGATTATGGGAGCTAAGATGTTTAATTTGATCCTTATAGTGGGCATATTGAGAAGTGGAGGAGATACAAAATTTTCATTGTTTCTTGAGGCGGGAAGTGTATGGATAGTGGGAGTGCCAATGGCTTTTATTGGTGCTCACTTATTAAAATTACCTATTCATTGGGTAGTGTTAATGGTATCATCAGAGGAGATTGTAAAGGCGTTGATAGGGATACCTAGAGTTATATCTAAAAAATGGGTAAAAAATGTGGTAAAAGATTTATAATCACATTTTTACCCTCTGTATCTATTTTGATTCATTTGATTTTATATACTCTTCTAATGCGTGACATAGTTGGTCGGGACAAGATGTATTTTTAAATCCACATCTAATACCTTTTAGTTTTTTTATAACATCTTTTATAGGCATGTTTTTGACTAGACTTGTTATGCCTAAAAGGTTCCCTGGACACCCTCCATCAAATTTGACATCTGTTAATATATCATTTTCAACCTCGAATGTGATTTTCCTAGAACATACACCTGTGGGAATATATGAGAACATAGTACACTTCCTTTCTTTGTATTAGTCCGAATAAAATATTATTGTATTTTTATTTTATTGTCAAGATATTTATTGGACATGTTAATATATTAAGTAGGTGATAAGGGAGATGAGAAAATGGATAGAAAAAAGAAGATTATGGTTATAGATGATGATAAAAATATAGTGGAACTTATATCATTGTATTTGGAAAAAGAAGGTTATAGTGTAGTAAAATACCATAGTGCTGTGGAAGCCCTTGAAAATTATTCTAAGGATACACCTGAGTTGGTTATATTGGATATTATGCTTCCAGAAATGGATGGGTATGAAATGTGTACTGAAATAAGAAAGATGAGTAATATCCCCATAATAATGATAACAGCAAAGGGAGAAACCTTTGATAAGGTATTGGGATTAGAACTTGGGGCCGATGACTATATAGTGAAGCCCTTTGATGGAAAGGAAATGATAGCTAGGGTTAAAGCTGTTCTCAGGAGATATAGTACAAATAATACGTCCAAAAAGCAATTGGTAATACCAAACCTTACTATAGATATGGCAGATTATTCTATAATTTACCATGGGAAAAAGATGGAATTGCCACCAAAGGAATTGGAACTATTATACACATTGGCTTCTAAACCCAATAGAGTATTTACTAGAGAACAATTGTTAGACAAGATATGGGGATATGATTATATAGGTGAAAGTAGAACAGTAGATGTTCATATAAAGAGAATAAGGGAAAAACTAAATAAAGATAATAATTGGGAGATAAAAACTGTATGGGGCGTAGGATATAAATTTGTTTTGTAAAAGTCAATGAGGTGAATTTATTTTGAAAACATTATTTGGAAAACTTGTAACTATACAGATTGGCGTATTGATTTTAGGATTTATATTATTGACTATGTTTATGTCCAATGGTATTGAAGATTATATGATGAAAGAGAGAGAAGATGAACTTATAAAGCAAGCCAAGAGGATAGAAAACCAATATCAATCAGTTTTTGATAGAGGGATTGTAGATTTAGATAAATTGGGAATGGAAATGGAGATATTAAACAAATATATGAATGCCGATATATGGTTAATAAATAGAAATGGTCAAATATATGTAAACTCAATGGTTGAAGACGTTTCAAAAATACAAAAAGAGTTAAAATTTAATGAAATAGCTAGAGTGTTTAAGGGAGATACTGTAAAACGAAGGGGATATTTTAAAAGTTTTTATAATGAACCGGTATTGACTGTTGGATATCCGATAAAGATAAATGGAGAAGTTGTTCTTGCATTATTTATGCATAAGTCTATACCAGAAATAAATAAGACAGTGTCAGGCATATATAAAATAGCCCTTTTAGCGTTGATTTTTTCTACTGGCATAGCGATAATTATGGTGTTTTTAATGTCGAAAAATATTACAAATAAGATTAGCCTTATAAATAGAGGGGCCAAAAGAATAGCAAAGGGTGACTTTGAGAGTACTATAGAGATAGATGAACAGGATGAATTGGGGGAACTGGCCACTAGCTTTAATGAGATGGCCTCCGAATTGGGAAAGGTCGAAGAGTTAAGGCAGAATATCATTTCCAATATATCCCATGATTTAAGGTCTCCATTGACAAGCATAAAGGGATTTATACAGGCTATGCTTGATGGAACTATAGAAGGAGAAAAGGGTAAGAAGTATCTAGAAATAACTTTAAACGAGACTGAAAGATTGACTAAATTAACTAATGATATATTGGAGATATCCAAAATGCAAGGGGGACAAATAAAATTAAATAAAGAAAAATTTAATATAAATAGTTTGATAATAAACGAATTAGATAAATTTGAAGATAGGATTGACAGTAAAGGCATAGATGTGGACATAAGATTATTAGAGGATAACTATATGGTGTTTGCAGATCAAAATGAAATAAATAGGGTAGTATATAATCTCCTTGATAATGCAGTAAAATTTGTGAAGCCCAATGGTTTAATAGGGATTAAGATGGAAAAGAAAAAAAATAAGATAGCTGTCTCTATTACCAATAGTACCGATCCCATATCTAGAGAGGAATTGAAGCATATATGGGATAGATTTAATAAATTAGATGTATCTAGGGGAAAAGATGTGACAGGTTTTGGTTTAGGGCTGTCAATTGTAAGGGAAATATTAAAAGCCCATGACGAGGATATAGAAGTTTTAACCCATGAAGGAGAATATATTGAATTTATTTTTACACTATCTACAATAGATAAAAAATGATATAAATTATGTTATATAATAGACAATTTGGGTATATAATAAATTAGGAAGTGTTATGAACTAACCTTATCTATAGGGTAATTCAAATATTAAATATAATTTGGAGGTGGTTTTATGTTTGGATTGACACCATATAGAAGGGGTAGAGACAGATTATCTAGGAGGTCAGATATAGGTGACTTTTTTGAAGAAATGTTTGACAATAGTTTCTTCAAACCGTTAGAATCTTTGGCAGAAGATAGTAGAATGTTTAAAGTAGATGTTAAGGAAACCGATGAAGCGTATATGATAGAAGCAGACTTGCCAGGGGTTGAAAAAGAAAATGTTGCAATAGAATATGAAAACAATTATTTGACTATTTCTGCTAAAAGAGAAGATGAATTAAAAGAAGAACGGCAAAATTTCATAAGGCAAGAGAGACATAGAGGAGAAGTCAGAAGGAGTTTCTTCATCGATAATGTGGATGAAGAAAATATAAATGCTAAATTCAAAGATGGTGTATTAAAAATACAGTTAAATAAAATAGATAAGGGCAATAACAAGAGAAAAATTGAAATTGAATAATATTATCATATAAAGACTTAAGGGTTGTCCTTAAGTCTTTATATGTTTTTCAAATGTTAACAAATAGTTCATAATTTATATAAATATATGCATTAATATAATAGATGTAAAGTTGATGAGGGGAAAACAGGAGGTGTACATAATGGATAAATTTGATAACAAAGGAAGCCATTTTTCTAGTTATTACTCTTATGAACACGAAAAGCCACAACAGAAAGTGGAAAAAGAAGAAGAGGTAAAGGAAAAAAAGAGATTTACCTTTAGACAAATAGTTATATTAGTACTTATAGTTTCTATAGTAGGTGGTGGAGCATTAGGAGCAGGATATGGAGTAACTAAGTATTTTCTAATAGATGAAAAAACTGAAGCAGAGGCTAAAAGTTTAGATGGATTTAACAATAAAGATATGTATACCAATTTAAATGATATATATACTCCTAAAAGGGAATCTGCCATAGTCAATATAGCAGAGGAAGTGGGCCCTTCTGTAGTGGCAATAACTAGTAAGGTGACAGTAAGTGATTGGTTTAACAATAAATATACAGAAGAAGGAAGGGGCTCGGGAGTAATATTTGATATAGATAAAGATAGGATATTGATATTGACCAATAACCATGTAATAGACAATGCCCAAGAACTGGTAGTAACGTTAAATGACAATGAAAAGGTCCCAGCAAATGTTATTGGTACAGATAGTGAGACAGATTTAGGTATTATAAAAGTGGATAGAGCTGATATACCTGATGAGGCATATAGAAAAATAAGATCTGTTTCCTTTGGAGATTCAGATGAGTTGAAGGCAGGAGAGACAGCTATAGCTATAGGAAATCCACTGGGATACAATAACACAGTAACTGTGGGAGTGATAAGTGCATTAAATAGAAAGGTAAAATTGCCAGATAAGAATTTGACATTAATACAGACTGATGCAGCTATAAATCCTGGTAATAGTGGAGGAGCCTTAGTAAATATAGATGGAGAGGTTATAGGTATAAATACTGTAAAGATAGCTGATACAGAGGTAGAAGGTATAGGATTTGCAATCCCTATAAACTATGCAAAACCTGTAATCAAAGAGTTAGTGGAAAAAGGATATGTATCTAGGCCATATCTGGGAATAATAGGTCAAAACATAGATGCTAAATCATCACAGCTTTTTGAGATACCCATAGGGGTAATAGTAGTAGATGTTATGAAAAATGGTGCAGCAGACCTATCAGGAATTAAAAAAGGTGATGTAATAATATCGGCAGATGGACAGAGTATAACATCTATGGAACAATTAAGTAATATAATAAGGAATCACGAAGTAGGAGAGAAGATAGAAATAAAAGTTGTAAGAAATGGTAAGGAGAAAAAGGAGTTTTCGGTAGAATTAAAAGAAAAACTTAATTAGCCCCCCACTATTTTAATATATAGTCTCCCTTTATCTATAAGGATAGAGGGAGATGTTTATATTTTTGATTAAGATTTTTGATGTTATAATGAGAGTTGGAATACAAATTTCATTATATAAGGGGGATAAAAATGGAACATAAGATAAAAAGGTCTATAAAGTATTTTATTTTAATTGTATGTATAGTAGCTATAACTATATGTATCTACTTCAAACTTTCTCTGTTTTATGGTTTTTATGTAAGTATTATTGTAACTTATATTACCTTTTTAAAGGAAGGATATTCCAATGGAGAGTTAGTAAAAATGATAAAAGAAGGAGTAATTTCTTGCTGGAGTGTATTTGCAATAATAGTGCTTATGGGTGCAATGATATCTATGTGGATTGCATCGGGAGTAGTTCCCACGATGATCTATTATGGTCTTGAATACATATCCAGATTTAATTTTTTGTTAATGGCTTTTTTGATAACTAGTATGACATCTATTTTTATGGGGACTGCATTGGGCACTGTAAGTACCATAGGAATAGCATTAATGGGTATAGGTATGGGACTTACTATACCTAATTATATATTATTAGGTGCCATAGTCTCTGGGGCATTTATAGCAGACAAGATATCCCCCATGTCTGCATTGGTGAATTTGAACTTAAAGACTACAGAAATTACATATAAATATGGAATAATACAGATGTTAAAAACCACCATACCTACATTGATAGTTACTTCTCTTTTGTATTATTTTTTAGGAAGGGAGTATGGTAATACTATAGATATAGATAGAGTTAATATGATAAAAGAATTTATGGAAGGATATTTTGAAATAAATCCTATACTACTATTATTTCCCACATTGGTAGTTTTTCTTGCAATATTGGGCATTAAAGTAGTTAATAATATGATATTGGGAACTGTAGCAGGTGCAGGTATCGCTATACTTTATCAAGGATTTACTTTAAATCAGATTATTAATCATATATTGTGGGGATTTTCAATGGATAGCAGTGGAGAATTATCTAGTATATTAAAAGGGGGCGGGATTATATCTATGGCAGAAGTGCTTATTACGGTGTTAGGAGTAGTGATTTTAAGTAGTTTATTAGATGGGGCAAATATAGTAAGCCCTATAATCATCAAGGTTACACAAAATATTAGGAATAAGGGAGCCCTTATTGCCAGAACTGGAATATTAAGTGCATTGTTGACTACCATGACATGTGATCAAACTATAGGTATAATAATCCCTGGGAAAATGTTGAAAGAAAAGTTTAAGAATATGGATTTAAGTACAGGTATATTGGCAAGGACCATATCAGATACTGGTAGTATAGTTGCTCCACTGGCACCGTGGAATGTAAACTCTATAGTGATAGCATCACTTACAGGAATAGCTACATTTAAATATGCACCATATGCTATATTTTGTTATATTGCACCTATAGTGACTATACTTTCAGGTTTTTTATTAGAAACGAGAGAAAAAAGAAGTAATGCCTAGAAAACACTATGGGAACTATAGTAATTGAATGATTGAGAATAACATTGCAAGTACTTTCCTTAGAAGGTATAATGAAATAAATAGATAGGGAATAATATATAGAGGATGTTTGTTATGGAGATAATTAAAAAACACCATATAAAGCAATTAATGATAATAGCTGTTATAGACTCTATTTCATCTCTTTTTTATCTTAATTTTCCCATTGAAGGATTTAGGATAACATTTTCCGTAGTATTTTTTCCATGGCTATTGGACATGTATGATGACCTAAATCCTGTTTTAGCATTGGGATTTGCAGCAGTAGTTGAGATTTTCTTTAGAAGTGTAGGTATATTTTTTCAAACAGGAGATTTTATCTATGCCTTTTTTAGCAGTTATCAGGAGATATTGTTTTATTTGATATATGGATTGATTTTTTATTATCTTTATTCAAAACATAATGGACATAAAAGTATAGTAGGCAATTTTATTATATTTTTCCTATGTGATTTTGCTGGCAATTTTGGCGAATTTATAATGAGGATATTTACATTGCCAGAAACAGTGACTTTAAAGACCCTTAAATTTATAATTTATGCTGCATTGATTAGAGCAGCCATAGCGCTATTGACTATAACATTTATGAAGTATTTTGAACTATTGATTGTGAAAGAAGAACATGAAGAGAGATATAAGAAGTTAGTGTCTCTAGCAACAGATCTAAAAGCAGAAACTTATTTTATGAATATGAATGTAGATTATTTAGAAAAGGTTATGAATAATGCATATGTATTGTATGGCAAGATGTCAAAGATGAAAGAAATGGATGATCTAAAAAAACTGTCATTAAATATAGCTAAAGATGTCCATGAGATAAAAAAAGATTATTTGAGGGTTATTAGAGGAATAGAAGAGATAATGAATAATAAAATAAAATATTCAAATATGGAAATTAAGGACATTTTTGAGATATTAAAGCAGAATACAGATAGGTTTCTAACCTTTTCTAATGAAGAAATAGATATAACATTTGATATAAAAGAGAATTTTTACATAAAAGAACATTATTCGTTTATGTCGGTATTTAGAAATTTAATAAATAATGCAATAGAAGCTATAAATGAAAAGGGAGAAAAGGGAGAAATTATAGTTAAACATAGAACTGATGGGGATATGCATATTTTTACCATTTCAGATAATGGTATAGGAATAAAGGAAAAAAATCTTGAATATATTTTCCAGGCTAGATTTTCTACTAAATTTGATAAAAGCACTGGAAATATAAGTAGGGGTATAGGGCTAACTCTTGTAAAGGCTGTAATAGAAAATAAATTTGGAGGTGAACTGGAAGTAGAGTCCCAATATAATCAGGGGACTACTTTTAAGATTATAATTCCAAAGAAAAGGTTAGGGGGTTAAAGTATTGTTAAAAGTCTATATAGTAGATGATGACATTTCTGTTGTAAAGATACTGGAAAATATTATTGAGGATTGTGATTTAGGAGATGTTGTGGGATATTCCCTTGGAGGAGAAGATACAGTAAACGACATATTATTATCAGATCCAGATATAGTCTTGATAGATTTATTGATGCCTGACAAAGATGGCATTGAAATAGTCAAAGACATAAGGGAAGAAGATAATAACATAAAATTTATAATGATATCTCAAGTGAATACTAAAGAGATGATAGGTAATGCCTATGAATCGGGGATAGAATTTTTTATAAACAAGCCTATTAATATTATTGAAGTTAAAAATATTATGGAAAAATTGTCTGAAAAGATAAAAATGGAAAAGATATTGACTCAAATTGAAAGTGTAGTCAAAAAAGATGATCAGAAATCTATTGAAAAGATTTCTAAAAATCCAGTACTTGACGTAATCACAAATATAAAGAAGATATTAAATAAATTAGGCATACTAGGAGAAAAGGGAGGAGAAGACATAATTAGGATATGTCAATATCTACTGAAAACAAAGACATCCATATTTGATTATAAGATTAAAGATCTATGTAATCTTTTGGCAGAAGATAACCAGAAGGCCATGGAGCAAAGGATAAGAAGGGCAATAAATAAGGGGTTAGTAAATTTGGCCAATATAGGTATGGAAGATTACATGAATTCTACATTTACCAAGTATTCAAACTCTATATATAACTTTCAAGATGTAAAGGCTCAAATGGATTATATTAGGGGTAAAAGGAAAACTGGTGGAAAGATAAACGTAAAGAAGTTTATTGATAATATCATGGCATATCAAGAAATAGGAGATATGTGAAAAAATAATCAATTCGTTCAAATGGAAATATTCTAAATATTACACAAATGCTTTAGAGCGTTTGTGTATTTTTTTGTATTTTTCTAATTTGTCGAAATATAATAAATGTTGAAAAGAAAAGAGGAGGAGATATAATGTCAGAAAGTGGCACGAAGCCCAGTGAAATGACTTTTGGTAGAGCAATGATTCCAGTATTATTTTTAATTGGAGCACTATTTGTGGGATTAAATATTTATGGATCAGATCCCCATATACCTATTTTAGCTACAGCTGTAGTTGCTGGGTTAGTAGGATTAAAGTCAGGATATTCGTGGCAACATATGGAAGAGGCAATAATGGATACAATAAAGGTTGCCATGCAAGCAGTTCTTATTTTAATGGTAATAGGAGCACTTACTGGGACATGGATATTGTCAGGGACAGTACCTAGTATGATTTATTATGGACTACAGATAATATCACCAGGGATATTTTTAATAGCTACTACTATTATTTCGGCAATCGTTTCCATAGCTACAGGTAGTTCATGGACTACGGCGGGAACAGTGGGTATAGCCCTTATAGGTATAGGAGAAGGATTGGGAATACCTCTACCTATAGTAGCAGGAGCTATTATATCAGGGGCCTATTTTGGTGATAAGTTGTCACCTCTTTCAGACTCAACAAACTTAGCACCTGCAATGGCAGGAGCGGAATTGTTTGAACATATAAGACATATGCTTTATACAACAGTACCAAGTTTGCTAATATCTTTAGTATTGTATGGAATAATAGGAATGAAATATTCAGGAAGTAGTATAGATACAGAGGGAATTGAGGTTATATTAAATGGACTTTCTTCACAGTTTACTATAAGTCCAATATTGTTAATTCCACCACTGATGGTAATATTAATGGTTATATTTAAGATACCTGCAATACCAGGACTAATTGGTGGAGTATTGGTTGGTGGAATATTTGCAGTTGTATTTCAAGGTCAAAATTTAGGATCTATAATTGATGCGGCCCATTATGGCTATGTTTCAGAAATGGGAATTCCTGCGGTAGATGACTTGCTTACTGGTGGAGGATTAGATGGTATGATGTGGACAGTGTCATTGATACTTTGTGCTATGTCCTTTGGTGGTATAATGGAAAAGACAGGTATGCTAGAGGCTATTGCCAGAAAGATATTGACATTGGCCAATAGTACAGGTTCATTAGTGTTATCTACAATATTGACTGCTATAGCTTCAAACTTTGTGGCAGGAGACCAGTATTTATCAATAGTTATAACAGGAAGAATGTACAAAGATGTATATGATGAAAAAGGGCTTCATCCTAAAAATCTTTCTAGAGTATTGGAGGATTCAGGTACCCTTACATCACCATTGGTACCATGGAATACATGTGGGGCATTCATGTATAAGACATTGGGAGTACATCCCTTTGCATTTGCACCCTATGCCTTCTTGAATTTATTGAATCCAATAATCTCTACTATATATGGATTTACAGGCATAACGATGGAGAAGGTAGAGAAGGAAGAAAAGTCAGAAAAACAAAAAAAGAAAAAATATTCCAAAGAGTCAATAGAAGGCACTATATAATATATAATTAGAATAGAGTTTAATATATTAAGGGAATAGTTAGTAGCTACGAACTACTAACTATTCCCTTATTTTGTTTTTTATTATCAAGTAAGGGTAAAATATAGATTAGAATAGGATTGCAAATGAAAAGGATGTGTTGACTATTGGATAAAAAAAGACAGGTGACAAAAAAAGAATACAATTTTTTAGCAAGTGAAATAAAGTTTATTGAAGAAAAAAATATAATAAATAGGGAACAAAAAGATAAGATATTGGGACTGTATAAAAGGCCAGATGAGACTAATTTTATTAAAATAATATCATTAATAGGTGCAATACTAGTGGGATTGGGGGTATTGACCTTTATAGCTAGTAATTGGGAGATAATATCTAAACCTTTTAAGTTTATCATTATTTTATTGGGATATTTGCTTACTTTCTTTGGGGGATATAAAAGTGAGGATCAATATCCTAAAACAGGTAGGGCACTGATATATATTTCTGTACTCATATTTGGATCGGGAATATTTTTAGTAGGACAGATGTTTAACTATGGAGGAGAGGTAGATAGGGCGTTTTTATTATGGACTATAGGTATATTACCCATGGGAATGTTTCTCATGGATAAATATATTTTAACTTTTTCTATTGGAACATCAATAATGTATTTAATTACTGGAATGGATACATATTTATCCATGGATTGGACAGTGATAGTTTTACTAGGAATAATAATATCTTTATACATATATAATAATAAATTGTTGAATTCAGCTTTAGTAACATTGTCAAATAATCTATTATTATTGCTGTATATCTTGTATTTAGTCATAGAATGGAGGATATCTGCTACTTATGTGATTATACTCTTTTTAGGTATAGGGCTATTTATGTATATCTTTCCTTTTAAAACCCATAATAAGGTATTGAAGATTCAAGGAAATATTGTATTTGGGTTTTCAGGACTATTATTGACTATACCAAATGTATGGGAAGAACTTTCTTATATAGACACAGGCAATATACCAGCATTGTTATTTGCTATATTATATATATTATTTTTGTTTTTCCTTACAAAGAAAGAAAGTCTGATAAGCTTGATATTTATATTTATCACTATATTTAGATATTATTTTGATAGAGCTTATGATTTCATGCCTAAATCTTTGTTTTTTATTATAGGAGGTATTTTATTAATAGGCTTTGGATATTATTTTGAAAGGGCAAGAAAAAGGATAGGTGAAAGAGATGAAATATAATAGAAAAAAAAGATATATATTTGCGGCACTGATACCAATATTAATACTTTTAGGTATGACCGTAATACCTATTTTAACACTGATCAATGGTGAGGAAGTCTTTCTTGAAGCCAATTATTTTACCCCTAGAGATATATTTAGGGGACAGTACCTGGACTTAAATTATAAAATAGAACAGGTAGATATAGACAAATTATCCGATGAGATAATAGAGAATCCAGAAGAATATGAAGATAGACAGTTATATGGAGTATTAAAAGGACAAAATGATTATCATGTACTGGATTATATAACCACAAAGAAACCTAAAGATAAATTATTTTTGAAATGCAGACTAGTATCATATTATCAATTAAAAAACATAAAAAATGATAAAAAACGTGTAAATGATAAAGTTCATATAGAGTATGCATTAGACAGATACTTTATATCAGAAGATGGGGAGTTTGAAGATATATTTAATAGTGGAGATTATAATGTTGTGGTAAAAATGAAGCTATATAGAGGCAGAGCACTGTTAGTAGATGTAATTGAAAAATAAGAAGGATATAGTAAAAAAATGGAGAATTATATAATACAATAAAGAAAATTTTGTGTAAGGAGAAAATTTCATGTTTAAACCTATAAAAAGTAAAAAAATATATGAATATGTTGTAGAACAAATACAACAGATGATTGTAAATGGAGACCTAAAAAGTGGAGACAAGCTGCCATCAGAAAGGGAATTGGCTGAGAGGCTTAAAGTTAGTAGAACCTCTATTAGAGAAGCATTGAGGGCATTGGAAGTGTTAGGATTAATAGAAAGTAGACAGGGAGAGGGAAATTTTATAAAAGAAAGTTTAGATAATGGTTTTTTTCAGCCCCTTTCGGTAATGTTTATGCTTAATAAGGATAATCCATCAGATATACTAGAGCTTAGAATTGCCATAGAGGTTGAGGCAGCATCTTTAGCTGCTAGAAGAATAAATGATGAAGATATACAAGAATTGGAAGAACTCATGGATAAATTAATAGAATCTGATGATGAAAAATATAGTGCCAAATATGATACCGAGATACATTATAAGATAGCCAGTGTCACTAAAAACTATTTGATTATAAATCTGTTAAATGGCATATCTTCATTGATAGAGACATTTATAAAGAATGCAAGGGAAAGTATATTGAGGGAGAATGAGGAGAAGGATATATTAATAAAACAACATAGAAAGATATGTGATGCGTTGATTGAACGGGATCCTGATAAAGCTGCTTCGGCAATGAGAGAGCATCTCATATTTGTCAATGACTATTTAAAAAATCTATAGAATCAGAAAGGGATAAGAGAGTTAGTAGTTTAATAAAGAAATCCATAGCATTTCCACCAAGAACTAAGAACTAAGAGCTAAGAGCTATATTTATACCTTTATAGGGTAAATTAGTAATAGGTTTAATATAAAATTAGAGAGGTGGTATTTTGGCTGATAAGTTTTATAATTTCCAAGATAAAAGGATGAAGATATTTGGAGAGCTAGTCAGAAGGTATTGGGACGGCAATTTAAAAGATAATACAGACTTGAATCAATTAGCCAATGAGATAAGAGATAAATATGGATTTGAAGATGCTGATATGAGTTTTATAAAAAATCATATTAGGATTGCCATGGGATTAAATCCTAATGAAGATGAAGAATTTACCGATGAAATACAAATGATAAATGGGATGTCTAGAGTTAATGAACCTATAGTAAACAAATTAGATGAACCCTGTGAATATTGTGATAATAGTGAGCAATGTGAAGATATATGTAAATATGATGCCCATATATATAGAAGGGGAAAGGGACCAGTTATAGTAAATGACAAATGTCTAAACTGTGGGAGATGCGTATCTCAATGTAGCTTTGGTGCCATAGCCGATAAGATAGAATTTTTACCTATGGTAAATTACCTTAAGGACAAAGATACAAAGGTATATGCAACAGTAGCACCATCTATAGTGGGGCAGTTTGGGGATAAAGTAAGTATGGGAAAGATAAGGACTGCCCTTAGAATGATGGGATTTGAGGATATGATAGAAGTGGCATTATTTGCAGATATATTGACTATAAAAGAGGCATTAGAATTTCATCATTTAGTAAAAGACAAAGATGACTTTTTCTTGACTAGTTGCTGTTGTCCAGTATGGATAAGTCTTACAGAAAAACATTATCCAAAGTTGTTTGAGCATATGTCTCCATCTGTATCTCCAATGGTGGCTTCTGGTAGGATACTAAAAGAATTTTATCCTGATGCCAAGGTAGTGTTTATTGGACCTTGTATTGCCAAAAAAGGAGAGGCTAAAAATGATATGTTTAAGGATGATATAGATTTTGTATTGACATTCAAAGAGCTAGAAGAGATATTTGATGCATTAGATATAGATTTTGAAAATATACCAGCAGATGAAAAGGATCAAGCATCTTATGGAGGTAGAGTATATGCCAGAACCGGTGGAGTAAGCTTTTCTGTAAAAACTGTAGTCAATAGAATTGCTCCCAGAAGGCTTGTGAAATTTAAATCAAAAAGAGTAGACGGTGTAATGGATTGTAAAAATATATTGGACTATATATCTCAAAATGATAATATAGATTTTAACTTTATTGAAGGCATGGGATGTGAGGGTGGATGTGTAGGAGGACCTAAGACCAATATCAATGTAGAAAAGGCTACAACTATGGTCAATGAGTTTGGAGAAGACTCTCTAATAATGACCCCATTTGATAATGGAAATATAATGAAGGTATTTAAGGAGCTAGGAGTGAAACATGTGGATGAATTAATTAATGATAGTAAAATATCTAGACTTCTAGCCAGAGAAAAATTGAACAAATAAGATAAGGAAGGGTTTAAACCCTTCCTTATCTTATTTGTAGGGGTTTTAAAGAATTGTTAACATTTAAACAATTATTGAAACTTTCTGAAAAATGTAATACAATATTGGACAGGTGGTCATACCAATAATGGGGGAGATGTATATATGAATACGTATTTATTATTTGCAATTGGGATTTTGCCAATTGTATTATTGATGTTTTTTTTAGGATTATTGAAAAAGCCAGCATACATAAGTTGTCCATTGGCATTATTATTGACTTTTTTATTAGCTATTATTATATGGGATATGCCACTGATATTTGCCCTTACTGCAGCTATAGAAGGCATAGTTGTAGGGCTATGGCCTATAATGATAGTAATTATAGCTGCTATATTTACTTATAATTTAGCAGTAGAGACGAAGAGTATGGATGTAATAAGAAAGATGTTATCTACTGTTACTACAGATGATAGGATACAAGTACTTATTTTGGCATGGGGATTTGGAGGTTTCCTTGAGTCTGTTGCAGGATACGGTACAGCGGTGGCAATACCTGCTAGTATATTAGCCTCTATGGGATTTGACCCTGTATTTGCTGCAATAATTTGTTTGGTCGCCAATACAGTACCCACTGCATTTGGTGCTGTAGGTATACCAGTAACCACTTTAGCAAAGGTGTCAAATCTAGATGTATTGCCGTTGAGTTATGCTGTAGGAGTGCAACTATTTATATTTATTATATTAATTCCTTTTATATTGATAATAATGACCAGAAGAAATATAAAGGGATTGAAAGGCGTATTTGGAATCACACTTGCTGCTGGACTGTCATTTGCAATACCTCAGTTAGTAGCTTCTAAGTATTTAGGTGCAGAACTACCTGCATTATTAGGAAGTTTATGCAGTATGACTGTCATTATATTTATGGCAAAGGTTTTTCACAAGGATAAGACTTCAAAGCTCGATGATACTATTTCAGCCAAAGAATGTATATTAGCTTGGATGCCATATATGTTGATATTTTTATTCATCATATTGACCAGTCCGCTATTTCCCGGCATATATGAGTTTTTTTCAAAAATAAAAAGTGTTATACCCATATATAGAGGTGAAGGAGCTAAAGCTGTCACAATAAAGTGGATATCTACACCTGGAATGCTGATTATTTTTGCTACTTTTATTGGAGGATTGATTCAAAGAGTAAGCATTGCCAAGATGTTACATGTTTTTGTAGATACTGTGAAGCAGCTTAAAAAGTCTATAGTGACAGTGCTTTCTATTGTAGCCATGGCAAAAATCATGGGATATAGTGGTATGATAGCCTCTATAGCAATAGTATTAGTCAACATAACAGGCAAATTTTTTCCATTCATATCACCTATTATAGGAGCAATGGGGACCTTTGTTACAGGTAGTGATACTTCATCAAATATATTATTTGGTGCACTTCAAAGAGAAGTTGCTGATTCCATTGGGGCCAATCCATATTGGTTAGTAGGAGCCAATACTTCAGGGGCTACAGCTGGAAAGATGATATCGCCTCAGAGTATTGCAGTAGCTACATCTGCTACAGGAATGATAGGAGCTGAAGGGAAAATTTTTAATAGTACTATTAAGTTTTGTATAAGTTATATTTTAGTATTAGGCGCATTAGTGTATATAGGAAGTTTATTTTTATAAGTTTATGATATGACCATAATACCTTTTAGGAGGGCAAATATGAAAAGTATAAAAATACCTTATCATAAGACGTATAAAGAAGTTCAGATATCTGAAAAAGATATTGCAGGGATTTTGGAGTCTGAGGTAAACCAGTATAGAACTGATTTAAATGAAATACAGTTGATAAACAGGGCGTTAGATAATCCCATATCAAGTTCAAAACTAGAAGATTTAGTAAAGGGTAAAGAAAGTATTCTAATAATAACCAGCGATCATACGAGACCAGTGCCCAGTAGATTGACAATGCCCTTATTGTTGGAAAGAATACGCAAAGGCAATCCTTCTATTGATATAAAAATTCTTATTGCTACGGGATATCATAGGGAATCTACTAGGGAAGAATTGATTGATAAATTTGGTCAACAGATAGTAGATAGAGAAAAAATATATATGCATAGGTCTAGAGATAAAGAGAGTTTGATAAATATAGGGACTTTACCCTCTGGAGGAGAATTATGGGTAAATAAGATGGTTAAAGAGTCAGATTTAGTAATTGCAGAAGGGTTTATAGAGCCCCATTTCTTTGCTGGATTTTCAGGTGGTAGAAAGAGTATTTTACCCGGTGTTGCAGGTGCAGAAACTGTATTGGCTAATCATTGCTCTGAGTTTATAGATAGTCCCTATGCACGAACTGGTATATTGGAAAAGAATCCTATACACAAGGATATGCAATATGCTGCTACAAAGGCAAATTTAGCATTTATATTGAATGTTGTGCTTAATGAAGACAAAAAGGTTATAAATGCCTTTGCAGGACATATGGAAGATGCCCATAAAAGAGGTTGTGAATTTCTGATGGATATTGCCAGTGTAAAAAAGGTAGAGGCAGATATAGTAATCACTGGAAATGGAGGATACCCTTTAGATCAAAACGTATATCAATCGGTAAAGGGAATGACTGCTGGAGAAGCAGTATGTAAAAAGGGTGGAGTAATTATTATGATTTCTGCATGTAATGATGGTCACGGGGGCAAGTCATTCTATGAGAATTTGGCTAAAGCGTCAGGACCTGATGAGGTATTGGAAAAGGTATTGAAGATACCTAGAGATAAAACCATACCAGACCAATGGGAGTTTCAGATTCTTGCTAGAATATTGAAGCATCATAATGTAATAATGGTTACAGATATGTGTGATCCTCAGATGATAGAAGATATGCATATGAAATGTGTAAAAGATATAAACCAAGCATTAAAGATTGCAAAGGATATAGTTGGTGATGACAGTAAAATAGTTGTAATTCCCGATGGTGTATCGGTAATTGTAAGATAATCTTTTCAAAAATATAAAAGTATGAGGAGGAAATGCATATGGATATTCTTGTTTGTATAAAACAGGTACCAGGTACTTCGGAAGTAGAAGTGGATGAAAAGACTGGAGTGTTAAAAAGAGATGGGGTGGATTCTAAGATGAATCCCTATGATTTATATGCCATAGAGACGGCATTAAAAATAAAAGAAGAAAAGGGTGGAACTGTAAATGTAATAACTATGGGTCCTCCACAGTCTGCTGAAGTAATAAAAGAGGCATATATGATGGGGGCAGATAATGGAACCCTTTTAACCGATAGAAAATTTGCAGGGGCTGATGTTTTAGCTACTTCATACACTATTGCACAGGGGATCAAAAAGACTGGCAATATGGACTTGGTAATATGTGGCAAAATGACTACTGATGGAGATACTGCCCAAGTAGGACCTGAAATAGCAGAGTTTTTAGGTATTCCCCATGTGGCAAATGCGAGAAAGATAATAGAGGTAAAGGAAAAATCCATTGTGGTAGAGATGGATATGCCCAATACTATTGAAATAGTAGATATACAATATCCTTGTCTCATAACGGTAGAAAAGGATATATTCCAACCTAGATTACCATCTTTTAAGAAGAAGATTGCTACAAAGGATAAAGAGGTAAAATTTTTATCATTAGAGGATTTTGAAGATAAGGACGAAAATAAATATGGTCTAAATGGTTCTCCTACCCAGGTGAAGAGAATATTTCCTCCAGAATCCAATACGGATAAGGAGATATGGAAGGGAACGGCTGAAAAATTAGCAGATAATCTATATGGAAAATTAGTAGAATTCAAATTTCTAGATAAATAGGGGGTAAAATTATGGCTAGTATTATAGTACATCAAGAAAAGGTTAAAAATCCAGAGGAACTTATTAAGATCTGTCCCTTTTCTGCAATAGAATATAATAATGGAGAGATTGAAATATCGGCAGCATGTAAAATGTGTAAGATGTGCATCAAGAAAGGACCTGCTGGAGTATTCGAATTTGTTGAGGGCAAAAAGAAGTCTATAGATAAAAGCAAATGGAAGGGTATAGCTGTGTATGTGGATCATGTTGAAGGGGATATACATCCAGTGACCTTTGAGCTTATAGGTAAGGCTAAAGAAATGGCAAAAAAGATTAATCAACCAGTCTATTGTATTTTTATGGGTCATAATATAAGGGATAAGGCAGAAGAGCTATTGTATTATGGTGTAGATGAAGTATTTGTATATGAAGATGAGGAATTAGAAAACTTTAGAATAGAGCCATATACTAAGGTCTTTGAGGAATTTATTAATAATGTAAAACCTACAATAGTATTGGTAGGTGGCACTACCATAGGTAGGTCATTGGCACCTAGAACGGCAGCCAGATTTAGAACGGGACTTACCGCAGATTGTACAATATTAGATGTACAAGAAAATACTGACTTAGATCAAATAAGACCTGCATTTGGTGGAAATATAATGGCACATATATATACTCCCAATAATAGACCACAATTTGCTACCGTAAGATATAAGATATTTTCAGCACCAGAAAAGATGGAAGATTATAATGGAAAGATTACTTTATGCAATATATCTAAAGAGGATTTAAAGTCAAATATAAAGGTCTTAGATGTAAAACAAAAAGAACAGGAACAGAGTATAGAAGATGCAGATGTAGTCATAGTTGCAGGCAGAGGTATAAAAAAAGAAGAAGATATGAATATGATACAGGAATTGGCAGAATCATTAGGGGCACAGATAGCAGGTACTCGTCCTCTAATAGAGGCAGGATGGGTAGACCCTAGAAGGCAGATAGGTTTAAGTGGAAGGACAGTAAAACCAAAACTTATTATAACCTGTGGAGTTTCAGGTGCTATTCAATTTGTTGCAGGGATGAATAATTCTGATGTAATAATAGCTATAGATAAAGATGAAAATGCAAGTATATTCAATGTTGCCCATTATGGAATAGTGGGAGATATCTACGAAGTTATCCCTAAATTAATGAATAAGGTTAAAGCTGTAAATTAGGAGGCTGCTAATATGTATAAAAAGATAGATAAAAAAGATATAGATTATTTAATTTCACTATGTGGTAAGGACAGAGTATTTACTGGAGATGAAATAAATGAGGATTTTAGTCATGATGAGTTGGCAGGAATAAAAAAATATCCAGATATATTGGTAAATGCGATAAATACTGAAGAAGTGTCAAAAATAATGAAATATGCATATGAAAATAATATTCCTATAACTCCAAGAGGTCAAGGAACAGGACTTGTTGGGGGTTCTGTGGCTATAAATGGTGGAATAATGTTAAATCTAAGCGAAATGAATAAGATATTGGAATTGGATGAAGAAAACTTGACATTAACTGTTGAACCAGGGGTACTACTTATGGAGATTTCTAAATATGTAGAAGATAAGGAGCTTTTCTATCCTCCAGACCCAGGAGAAAAGAGTGCCACTATAGGAGGAAATATAAATACCAATGCTGGTGGAATGAGGGCAGTAAAATATGGAGTAACTAGAGACTATGTAAGGGGATTAGAGATAGTTCTTCCCAATGGAGAAATTATGAATGTTGGAGGGAAGGTAGTAAAAAATAGTTCTGGATATAGCATAAAGGATTTAATAGTGGGATCAGAGGGGACATTAGGTATAGTAACTAAGGCTATATTAAAACTATTACCATTACCTAAAAAGGCTATAAGTCTATTAGTGCCATTTCCAGATTTAGAGATGGCCATAGAGACAGTGCCTAAAATAATAAAGTCAAAGGTAATTCCAACTGCTATAGAGTATATGGTAAAAGACGTAATATTAGATTCAGAAGAATTCTTAGGTAAAAAGTTTCCAGACTCATCTTCAGATGCATATCTGTTATTGACCTTTGATGGAAATAGTAAGGAAGAGATAGAAAATGCCTATGAAGGTGTTGCACATATATGTTTAGAATCAGGGGCATTAGATGTATTGATATCTGATACCTCAGAAAGACAGGAATCTATTTGGACTGCAAGGGGGGCATTCTTAGAGGCCATAAAAGCATCCACTACTGAAATGGATGAATGCGATGTAGTTGTACCAAGGAATAAAATAGCTGAATTTGTGAAATATGCTCAAGAATTAGAAACAAAATTTGATATAAGAATAAGAAGTTTTGGACATGCAGGAGATGGCAATCTTCACATATATGTATTGAGAGATGCATTATCTCAAAGACATTGGGAAGAAAAACTAAATAATGTATTTGAGGCTATGTATTGTAAGGCTGATGAGTTAGGTGGAATGGTATCAGGAGAACATGGAATAGGTTATGCTAAAAAGCCCTTTTTACAAGAATCCATGGGAGAAGATACTATGGAATTGTTAAAAAGTATAAAGAAGGCATTTGATACTAAGAATATACTAAATCCCGGTAAAGTCTGTTAATACAGAATAGCGTTGGTAGTTTTTAGGAGGATAGTGGAAGAGAATGCATTTCCTTTTGTTGTATCAAAAAACCAGTGGAAAATTTATTTTCCACTGGTTTTTTAAAAAGCTTAAAACTTTATGTATCCGAACATTATTAAAAATGCAAAGAAGATTTTTCGGCATAGAATTATGCATAAAATACATAATTATACAAAAAAAGAATAGCATTGTATACGAATTATTTAATATTAGTATATTGAAAATGTTTGTTTATTAGTATATAATAAAAATTATAATTACTTAATTATAATATAAACGTGGTAAATATGCAAATATTTTAACAATAATTAATATTTACAATAAAAGGGAGTGATGATAGTGGTCAAAAAATTCAAGAGAGTTTTGGTGGCCAACAGGGGTGAGATAGCAATAAGGATATTTAGGGCATGTACAGAATTAGGCATAAGAACTGTGGCCATATACTCCAATGAGGACAGATGCTCATTATTTAGGACTAAAGCAGACGAATCATATCTTATAGGCAAAAACAAAGGGCCAGTAGAGGCGTATTTGGACATAGATGAAATAATTAGCTTGGCTCTTAAGAAGGGTGTAGATGCAATTCATCCTGGATATGGTTTTTTATCTGAAAATCCTGAGTTTGCAAGGAAATGTCAGGATGCAGGTATAGAATTTATTGGTCCAACCCATGAGATGATGGAAAAAATGGGAGATAAAATCAAGTCTAAGATTGTAGCCAAAAAGGTAGGAGTACCTACTATTCCTGGAGTTGAAAAGCCTATTACTTCTGATGAAGAGGCCATAGAATTTGCAAAGGCTTCAGGATATCCAGTTATACTAAAGGCTGCTGCCGGTGGTGGCGGTAGAGGTATGAGGATAGTAAGAGATGAAAAAGATTTATTAAAAGAATTTCACAGTGCTAAAAGTGAAGCAAAAAAGGCATTTGGTATTGATGACATATTTATAGAAAAATATTTAGAAAGACCTAAACATATAGAAGTACAGATTTTAGGAGATAAGCATGGTAATATAGTACATCTTTATGAAAGGGATTGTTCTATTCAAAGAAGACATCAAAAGATTATAGAGTTTACACCATCTCTATGTCTAACTGAAGAGAAAAGGGAGGAAATTTGTAATGATGCCCTTAAGATAGCCAGAGGTGTTAATTATAGGAATGCAGGGACAGTGGAATTTCTAGTAGATGCCAATGGAAACCATTACTTTATAGAAATGAATCCTAGAATCCAAGTAGAGCATACCGTTACAGAGATGGTGACAGGGTATGATATAGTTCAGAGTCAGATATTAGTTGCACAGGGATATACATTGAATTCTCCAGAAATAGGAATATATTCTCAGGATGATATAAATACTAGAGGATATGCCATTCAGTGTAGAATAACTACAGAAGATCCCTCTAATAATTTTGCACCAGACACAGGAAAGATTGATGTATATAGAACAGGAGCAGGATTTGGCGTAAGACTAGATGGTGGTAATGGATTTACTAATGCAATAATAAGTCCATATTATGATAGTTTATTAGTAAAGACTACAGCATGGTCTAGAAATTTTGAAGATGCCATAAGAAAGGCTATAAGAGCTATAAAGGAAAATAGGATATCAGGAGTAAAAACTAATGAGGCATTTTTAATAAATGTATTGAATCATCAGACATTTAAACAAGGAAGATGTGATACAGGATTTATTGGTGATAACCCTGAATTATTCGAAATAACTCCTAAAGCAGATAAGGAGTTAAGACTTCTAAAATATCTAGGAGAGAAGATAGTAAATGAGACTCAAGGAGATAAAAAAGAATTTGATGTGCCTGTGGTACCCAATATAGAGATACCAAAGGAATTAACAGGTACAAAACAAATATTAGATGCTAGAGGTCCTGAAGGACTTGTACAGTGGATAAAGGAACAGAAAAAACTCCTTCTTACTGATACCACAATGAGGGATGCCCATCAGTCACTTATGGCTACAAGGGTGAGGACTAGAGATATGATAAAAATTGCCAAGGAAACCTCAGTATTGGCTAAAGACCTATTTTCTCTTGAGATGTGGGGAGGAGCCACTTTTGATGTGGCATTTAGGTTTTTAAAGGAATCTCCATGGGATAGATTAGAAGAATTGAGAAAGAGGATCCCAAATATTATGTTCCAAATGTTAATAAGGGGTTCCAATGGTGTGGGATATAAAAACTATCCTGACAATGTAATAAGAGATTTTATTGATGAATCCTCTAAAAATGGAATAGATGTATTTAGAATATTTGACTCTCTAAATTGGTTAAAGGGAATGGAAGTAGCAATAGACCAAGTATTGAAAAATAATAAGGTAGCTGAGGCATGTATATGTTATACAGGAGATATATTAGATGAGCGAAAGGATAAATATAGCTTAGATTACTATGTGAAGATGGCAAAAGCAATAGAGAAGACAGGGGCACATATATTGGGGATTAAAGATATGTCAGCATTGCTTAAGCCCTATGCTGCTGCAAAACTTATTAAGGCCCTTAAAAATGAGATATCTATTCCTATACATCTTCATACCCATGATACCAGTGGTAATGGTGTAGCTACTGCATTGATGGCAGCTGAAAGCGGTGTAGATATAATAGATACAGCACTTAATAGTATGTCTGGACTTACTAGTCAGCCAGCACTAAACTCTGTAGTTGCTGCGTTAGAAAATACAGGTAGAGATACAGGCATAGATTTAGATAACATACAAATGCTTTCTGATTACTGGGATGCTGTAAGACCAGTATATAGTAAATTTGAGTCTGGTCTTAAATCAGGTACAGCAGAGATATATAAGTATGAAATTCCAGGGGGGCAATATTCCAACCTTAAACCACAGGTTGAGAGCTTTGGACTAGGTCATAGATTTAAAGAAGTTAAAGAGATGTATAAGAAAGTAAATGAAATGCTAGGAGATATCATAAAGGTAACTCCATCTTCAAAGGTAGTAGGAGATATGGCAATATTCATGGTTCAGAATAATTTAACACCAGAAAATATATATGAGAAGGCTAAAGGAATGGCATTTCCCGATTCAGTAGTATCTTATTTCAAAGGAATTATGGGTCAACCAATGGGAGGATTTCCTGAAAAATTACAAAAACTTGTTTTAAAGGGAGAAAAACCTATAACATGTAGACCTGGAGAATTGTTACCAGCACAAGAGTTTGAAAAAGACAGAGAATATCTACAACAGAAATTTAATATGGAGCCTACGAAAAAAGATTTGTTGAGCTATGCACTATATCCTAAGGTATTTGAAGACTATCTAAAATATATTAAAGAGTATGGAGATTTAGGTAGGATGGGAAGCGATGTATTTTTCCATGGTCTAGCTGAAGGAGAGACTAGTGAGATAGAGATAGAAGAAGGAAAAATATTGGTAGTGAAACTCCATGAGATAGGAGATGTAGATAGAGAAGGATATAGAAATCTATTATTCGATATAAATGGCAATAGAAGAGAAATAAGAATAAAGGATAAAGCAGCAGGTGATATGGTAGTAGGAGAGTTTACTAATATGGCAGATCCTGACAATGAAAAGGAAATAGGTGCAGGAATTCCTGGAAAAGTTTCTAAGGTAGTGGTTAAAGAAGGAGATAAGGTTGAGGAAAATCAAACCCTTGTAATTCTTGAAGCTATGAAGATGGAGACTGATGTAAAATCAACTATTTCAGGAGAAATTGAATCTATATTAGTTGAAGAAGGACAACAAGTAAAATCAGGAGAATTATTAGTTAAGATTAAGTAATAAGTTCGTAGTTGGTAGTTCGTAGCATAATGAAAAAAATCTGCAGGATTTTTACAGACTGCTACGGACTACATGCTACCAATTACGGACTACTTATTTTTAGAAAAAATCTTTGTAATACCTTTGATTACTTCTACTACAATCTTTATATATGTAATTATATCATCAGAGGTGTCTTGGATTTTTGTAACTGTATCCGTCACACCATCTTCCACTGCTTCTACAGTGTAATTTACCTTTTCTACAGATGATTTTACATTATCTACTATAGCAGGAACGTTTTCTGAAACCTTGTCCATATTTTTTCTTACACTTGTAGTTATATTCTTAGCATTATCAACTATATCTGGAACGGTATCAATAGTTTCATTTATAGCCTTTTCATTATCTTCTATAATCTGATTTGTTCTTTTTAAGATATCGTTTATTTTTTTTACAACCATTATTAAATATATTCCTAATATTATACCTACTAATATCAACAAAAATAATAAATGCTCCATTTGAAAAGTTATATACATATGAAAAACCTCCTAGAATTTAGTAATAATTTAATTCCTCGACTATATGCCGAGGAAATATTAAATTTATTACTTGTCTTTTTCTACAATGTCGTCTTCTTCTCCTTCAATTATTTCTTCATTTTTTATATTTTCCATTTTTCCTTTAAGATTATCCTTTAATACTGCACTCTTTTCTTTAGCATTATCGACAGAGTCTTTTAGAGTAGTTTTGACAGTTTTCACTGTGTCTGTAGTTTTGTTGGCTATATCCTTTCTAGTTTCTGAACCTGATTTGGGGGCAAATAATAAACCTGCAAGTGAACCTAAAGCTGCACCTAAAGCCAATCCTGTTCCAACTTTTTTTACATTTTTAGCCCTTTCTCTTTTCTCTTTTTCTCTTCTAGCTTTTTCAATCATACCTTTAATTGCCATAAAAAAACCTCCTATAATAAATTTGAAATTGTCATAATGTATTATGAAAAATATGCATATACAAAAAATATTCCAGACCGTGGTCTATTTATACCCAAATACAATAAAAATATTTAAAAAAAATTAAAAGAATTGTATAGAATATAGTCGATTTGACGAGATATTGCATAAAAATTATACAGATTTATAGAAAAAAACATTTGATGATTTTGAAAAATTTGATACTATATACATATAAGATAAATTTTTTAAAAGGAGAATTATCTATGTTTAAAAATATGAGAAGACAAAATAAGCTTATGGAAGAGAAAAAAGCTAAACAACTTCTTGAAGATGGAGACTATGGTGTATATTGTACCATAGGAGAGAATGGGTATCCTTATGGAGTACCTTTAAATTATGTTTATATGAATGGTTCTATATATTTTCATTGTGCAACAGAAGGTCATAAGATTGATAATATGAACTACTGTGACAAGACTTCTTTTACGGTTGTTCATGATTATAATATTGTAGGAAAGGAGTTTGATACCCATTATGAAAGTATAGTAGTATATGGAAGGTCAGAAATAATAGATGGGGAAGAAAAAAGAGATGCATTAATAGGATTAATAAATAAGTATTCTAAGGATTATATTGCAAAAGGGATTAAATACATAGATAGAGCTATAAAAAATACTACTGTAGTAAAAATTAATATAGAACATATAACTGGTAAGCATGGAGAATAGTATTGTAACCTATTGGACAAAGTTATAAGGAGATGGTATCTATATATAAGGTAGAAGCTATAATAAAAAATAAGAGGGCCTTTGATGCGACCACTGTAGATTATTTTGTAAAAACAGCATCAAGGTTTAGAAGCGAAATCAAAATAATTAAAAATGGAAATATATACAATGCAAAAAGTCTTATGGGAATATTGACCATGTTAGCAGAAAGAGGAAAGAATCTTATTATAGCAGCAGAAGGAAAGGACGAGGTACAAGCAACAGAAGCCTTACATGTATTTATAGAGAATAAAATATAGTGTAGTCTGTAGATAGTTTAATCAATAACATATCAGTTAGTAGCTAATATTAGTTACTAACTGTTTTTTAAATCTAAAACATTATCGTTCTCAAATGAATAGTATAAAGTGAAAACTTATATTAAGAGGGGATGATAATAATGGAAGAAATCATTTATACAGTTCAACCGGGAGATACTTTATATTTAATAGCAAGAAAATATAATACTACTATAGAGGCTATAATGAAATTGAATAATTTATCAAATACCATGCTGATGGTTGGACAGAAGCTTATGATACCATTATATTCGGAGGTAATGGTTGATAGGGAGAGGGTCAATATAAGGGTTGGTCCAGCAACAACATACCCCGTTATGACTCAAATGGTGAGAGGGGCATTACTACCTGTGATTTCTGATACAAATAACTGGTATAAAGTGAGACTCTATGATGGGAGGGAAGGATGGGTATATAAAGAATTGGTGGATTTTAGAACCTATGGGGGAGAAAAACCTATATCAGATATTTTAGGCTATTATACTTTAGAAGAAGGTCCAACATTACCCAGTTCATATGAGTCTTTTGTAAATAATCCTCAGCTTATATCTCAAGTAGCCCCATTTTTATTTAGAATATCTTTGGAAAATCCTACTAGAATAGAGAAGTTTGGAGAATTCACTGATGAATATTTAAAAGAGATAGTGGATATAGCACACAATAATAATATAAAGGTATTGCCTGTAATCCACAATCTTCTTTATAGTGGTGGAGATACTAATATATCAAAACAAGTAGTAAGTGTATTGGTTTCTGATAGACTGAATAGGCAGGCATTTATAGCCAATACTATAGAGTTAATAGAGAAATATGGTGCAGATGGTGTAAATATAGATATAGAAGATGTGTATTTAAAAGATAGTGATAATTTGTCTAAATTATTCCAAGAATTAGGAGAAGCATTGAGAAAGAGGGGATATTATTTATCGGCATCAATACCTTCCAGGGTGAGTGATGAACCCTTTAATCCATTTTCAGATCCCTTTGATTATGAGGTCATAGGGGATGCAGTAGATGAATTTGTAGTTATGCTATACAATGAGCATGGATGGCCTGGCAGTGGACCTGGACCAGTAGTTTCCATAGGATGGATGGATAGAGTATTGGATTATACAGTAACAAAAATGCCAAAGGAAAAGATTATGGCTGCTGTATCAGTATTTGGATTTGACTTCAATGTAACCACTGGGAGAAATAGCTATATAACCTATGAAGGTGCAATGGCCTTAGCGGATAAATATGGAAAGACAATAATGTTTGATGAAAATACTAAAACACCTATGTTTTCTTATGTAGATGAACAGGGTAATTATCATGAAGTATGGTTTGAAAATGCTCAAAGCATATATGAAAAGATTAAATTGGCATGGGACTATGGCATAAAAGGTGTAGCATTATGGAGATTGGGTATGGAAGATAATAATATTTGGAATATGTTAGACGAGGATGTGGTGGTTTCAAGATAGTCAAATATAGTCTGTAGTAAAACGAAAGTTAGTATCTAGTAGTTGGTAGTTACTAACTACCAACTACGAATTAATTCATTTTTCAATATAGTTGTAACTATTTAACTATAGTATTATAATATCTATAACTATTAAGATAAAGAGTGGAGGAGATATATATGTTATTTAAGTGGAAGGATAAATATACTACCAATGTGGGAGAGATTGATAAGCAACATAGAAAATTATTTGAGATAGGTTCAAGACTATACTATATAATGATATTAAATGATGATATAGATCATTATGATGAAATAATGGCTATAGTTGAAGAACTTAAAAATTATACTATATATCATTTTGATTATGAAGAAAAACTAATGGAATCCCATGGATATGAAGACTTAGCTGAACACAAAAAAAAGCATACAATATTTGTGAATAAAATAAAAGAAGTAAGTGCTAAAGATATAGATGAGCAACAAAAAGGTATAACTATGGATATTATTATGTTTATTGCCGATTGGATAGAAAAACATATATTGGGTACAGATATGAAATACAAAGAATTTTTCAATAGTAACGGAGTATATTAAAAATTGTCATGGAATATATAAAGGGAAATATGCATATATATAGTGATTTTGATATAAGGGTAATAGCAGAAGAAGACGGAAATATAGATTTATTTATTCCCATAGACTATAGAACTTTAAATTTGGAGATGGATAGACTGCCAAACTATATTGTATCTAGATTTCAATTTTTAAAGGTTAGAGGCATAATTATAAGGTTTAATATCTCCAATGGAAACAACAACTGTACTATACATATATTAAGAAATATAGACTTACAATCAGCCATATCAAATTTCGAAGTAGATTATTTTAATAGGGATATAATAATAAAATTGGATTCCTATGCAGTCTATATGGCATTTAAAGAAAGGGGATAAGATTTTGTCTAAAATTAGTGCTTTTTTTGATATTGATGGAACTCTATATAGAAATTCATTAATGATTCAACATTTCAAAAAATTGATAAAATATGAGATGATAGATCCAGCTATTTGGCATAATAATGTAAAACACACATATTCGGAATGGGAAAAGAGATATGGAGATTTCGAAGATTATTTGGAAGAGTTAGCGGAATTTTATGTAAAAGAATTAAAGGGAATAAATAAAGATTATATAGATTTTATAGCAAGTCAGGTAATAAAGGTAAATGGAGATAAAGTATATAAATATACTAGAAATAAGATAGAATGGCATAAGTCTAAGGGGCATCAAATATTTTTTATATCAGGAAGTCCAGACTTTTTAGTGGAAAAGATGGCGGGGAAATATGGTGTAACCCAGTGTAGGGGTAGTAAGTATCTTGTAGATGAAAATAATAACTTCACTGGAGAAATATTTAAGATGTGGGACTCTGAAAACAAGCAAAAGACCATAGACGAATTTGTAGAAAAATACAATGTGGACTTGGACAATAGCTATTCATATGGTGATACTGTAGGTGATTTATCTATGCTAAATATGGTGGGAAACCCCATAGCAATTAATCCCAACAAGGACTTATTAAAGGCAATAAAGGAAGATAGGAATTTATATAAAAAAACTACAATAGTAGTAGAAAGAAAGGATATAATATATAAATTATCTCCAGATGTAGAAGTTATAGAAATGTAGTTTAGTCCGTAGCATGTAGTCTGTAGCACAATGAAGAAATCCCATGGATTTCATCCATCAGCTACGAACTACGGACTACGAACTACTAACTTCTCCCCACTGATTCTACTATTTTCTTAGAAATAAATAATCCCAGTGCTAATCCTATTGCTAAAAAAATATAATTTTTTATAACTATATCATAAGGAGCAAAAACTAAAGCAAATGTCATAGCAAGAGAAATGGAAAAGCCAATTATGAACACATTCTCCAAGGGTTTGAACATTGTAAAATTGCCATTTAACTCTAAGGCATTTTTTTTATATATATGTATAGATATAAGAGAAAATACAATAGTTAGAACTAATAATGTTATACATTTAGGCATAAAGTTATCATAAATTATTAAATCTTTACTTAAAATGTTGTGCTCAGGATTAAAATAAAAACTGTGCTCACTGGTATTATATAATGCGAATACCAATTTTTCTATTATATTGGAGGGTGATAAATCACTGTAATTGATAGATGTCAGTCGCACTATAGTTTCTTCACCCATTTCTATAAACCAAAGTGGGAATAAAAGCATTATGGGAGAGATTATACTTGCCGCCGATACATTCCCCATTAAACTTTGTATACCCATAAAAAATGCAAATCCTGCAGTGAATGTTAGAGTATTTATCAGGAACCATTGAAATAATTGTGACACGCTTATATATGGACCTAAGATATCTGAATTAGAAAAATATGAAATAATAATAAATATGAAACTAATGAGCATGGTGGAAATAATAGCTGTAAATCCTAAAAATAGCTTATTTACTATTATTTCTTCCCTTGTAAAGGGCATAGATGATATTAAATTAGCGTTTTGATTTCTCAAATCATAAAATAAAAAAGCCGCTATAAATATGAGTATTCCAAACATGAAAAATTGAATATCAAAAATATTAAATACATTCTTGGCAAATAAATTTGCTATTTCTATATTTGTAATATCTGGCATAAATTCCTTATAGTTCTGAATATTCATGATTATTTTTAAATTTTTTAATACGAAAGTCAATCCCAATAGAGAAGCGAATAACCATTGGGTCCTTTTCCATTCTTTATAAATCAATGCTTTGTTTAACATGAATTTACCTCCTACTAAATATTATCGCACCTCTAAATTTCCCTCTGTAGAATACATAAACATATCCTCTAAACTCAAATTAATTTCTTCTATAAATTCTACATTGGTGTTTTTCAGTTTATTATAAAAATCTACACTATAATTATTGGTTACTATATAAAACACTCTGCCTATTTGAGATACATCTAATACTTCAGGCCATTCCTTAAGATTATCTGGTGGAGATGACCTAAACACTACTTGGAATTTTCTTATCTGCTTTTTCATATTATCTAAAGAACTGGCAAACACTATATGACCATTATCAATAATAGCTATATCATCGCATACTCGTTCTAGTTCTCCTAGGTTATGGGAAGATATTAGTACTGTGGTCTTACGTTCTGCGACATCTTCTAAAACCATATTTAGCACATCTCTCTTTGCTCTAGGATCTAATCCTGAAGTGGGTTCATCCATTATAAGTATATGGGGCATAACACTTAAATTTAGCATTATAGATACCCTCATCTTCATTCCCTTAGATAAATTTTTTATATGTTTATTTGTATCTATATTAAAGGAACGATTTAATTCATTGAATCTTTCTATATTAAAATTGCTATAAGCGTTCTTAAAAAAATCTATCAAATTTTTGACTTTGAAATTTTTATAAAAGTTGTTTTCATCAGCTATGTATCCCATTTTCATCTTTAATTTAGCATTCTCAAATACGGTTTCATCGTCTATCTTTATATTACCTTTGTCATTTTTATATATACCAGTAAGACATTTAATCAATGTGGTTTTACCAGAGCCATTGGGACCTATTAATCCCAAAATAGTACCTTTTTTAACATTTAAATTTATATCTTTTAATATTTCTTTATCGGATATATTTTTATATAATGATTCTATTTGTATCATGATTTCAATTTCCCTCCAATTCACCATAGATTTTATCTATGATACTCAATAGTCTATCCTTATCTATACCTATATAATGGGCCTCTACTATAATTTTTTTAATCATTTTAGTCAATTGCACAATCCTATCCTCCTCCATTTTGGGATTATAATCTTTAGATACATATGTGCCTCTTCCCTTAATGGTGACTATAACCTTCTGTCTTTCTAATTCACTATAAGCCTTGCTTACTGTATTGGGGTTTATCAATAATTGAGAAGACAAATTTCTTACAGAGGGCAATTTATCCTGTGGTTGAAGTATACCCTTTAGTATATTTTCTTTTACTGAATCCACTATTTGTTCATATATAGGTTTGCTATTACTGGGATCTATATTAATCACAATGTTCACCTCCATCAAAGACCTAAATGTACTAATACAACTAATACACTTAATACAGTATTATTATAAACATTATTTTCAAAAAAGTAAAGGGTTTTTTAATTTTTATTGAAAATATTGGTATAATATATATTAGGTAAAAAAATAGATAAGGAGAAGGAATTATGAAAGAAGCTATATTTTTAGATAGAGATGGAGTGTTAAATGACAATAAGAAACCTGTAAATAGTCCAGAGGATTTAGTATTATATCCTAATGTAAAGGAAGCCCTAAATAAGTTGCAAAATGCAGGCTATGAACTTTTTGTGGTTACTAATCAAGGTGGAATAGAGTTGGGATACATATCTGAAAAAGATTTAGAAAAAATTCACAAAAGGTTACTGGATGAATTGAAACAATATTGCAAGATAACAGAGATAGCCTATTGTCCCTATTATCATAAAAAATCCTATGATAGAAAACCCCAACCGGGAATGATATTAAAGCTTTCTAAAAAATATAATATAAACTTAAAAAGAAGTTGGATGATAGGGGATATGAACACAGATGTAGAAGCAGGAATAAGGGCTGGGTGTAAAACGGCCAAAATAGGAAAGAATTTTCACAAGGCAGATGTAGTGGGAAAAGATTTAATGGAAGTTGTGGATAGGATTCTTACTTGACAAAACCAGTATATTTGGTATATTATTAATCAAAATGTATATGTTAATTGCTATGATGGGGATAGTATTAAAGAGAGGATGTTTACAGAGAATTAATCGTTATATGGTGAGAGATTATGACTGATTCCTTTAAGAAGATCACCCTTGAGCTGGATGTCTGAAAGCATGGTCAATTAGGATGTCACGGTTAATCCGTTATATTTCAATGAGAGACAGGGTGTATTTTGCCCTGTAATCAGGGTGGTACCACGGCTAATTCGTCCCTAAGTCTTTTGACTTAGGGACTTTTATTTTATGGAGTGAAGAACAGTCGTTAGTTGGTAGCATAATGAAGAGAACCTACAATTCTCTACCAACTACCGACTACCAATTGCCAACTGTGAACTAAAAATAGAAAGGGTGAAAAAATTGGCTAAATTTAAAGAATTATATAATTCTTCAATAAGTGAAAGCGAAAAAAATATCTCAGACTTTTGGAATGATATTGATATTTTGCAAAAGAGTATAGAAAATAGGGACGGTAAAGAGCCTTTTATTTTTTATGAGGGGCCTCCTACAGCCAACGGTAGACCTGGTATTCACCATGTTATGGCTAGAACATTGAAGGATTCAGTATGTAGATATAAGACTATGAAGGGTTATCAAGTTAAGAGAAAAGCAGGATGGGATACCCATGGACTTCCTGTAGAAATCGAAGTGGAGAAAAAGCTTGGATTAAGTGACAAACAGGACATAGAGAATTATGGCCTTGCAGAATTTAACAAGAAATGTCGAGAGTCTGTATTTGAATATGAAGGTCTATGGAGAAAGATGACAGAAAGAATGGCATATGCCATAGATTTGGATAATCCTTATATAACATTGAACAATGACTATATAGAGTCTGTATGGTGGATTTTAGATAAGTTCAATAAAGAAGGATTCATGTATGAGGGACATAAGATACTCCCTTATTGTACTAGATGTGGTACTGGATTGGCATCTCATGAGGTTGCTCAAGGATACGAAGAAATAAAGACTGTGACTGTAACTGCAAAGTTCAAATTAAAGGATAAGGATGAATATTTTCTAGTTTGGACTACTACTCCATGGACTTTGGCATCAAACGTGGCATTGACAGTACATCCTGATGTTGACTATATAAAGATAGCAGCTCAAGATGAGGTGTATTATGTAGCTAAAGACTTAGCAGACGAAGTAATGGGAGATATAGAGTACAAAGTATTGGAAGAAATGAAGGGTAAGGATTTGGAATATATAGAATATGATCAAATAATGCCCTTTGTTAAACCAGATAAAAAGGCGTTCTTTGTAACATGTGCCGATTATGTAACTACTGAGGATGGAACAGGTATAGTTCATACAGCACCTGCATTTGGTGAGGATGACTATAATACAGGAGTTAGATATAATCTTCCAGTAGTACAGCCTGTGGGAGAAGATGGAAAGTATAACGACACGCCATGGAAGGGCATGTTTGTTATGGATGCCGATATCGAGATTATAAAATGGCTATATGAGGAAAATAAGCTATTTAAGAAAGAAAAAATGGCCCACAATTATCCCCATTGTTGGAGATGTAAGACTCCTCTTTTATACTATGCAAAACCTAGTTGGTATATAGAGATGACTAAGTTGAAGGATCAGCTCATAAAGAATAATAATGAAGTAGAGTGGTATCCTGATTTTGTGGGAGAAAAGAGATTTGGAAATTGGCTTGAAAACTTAAATGATTGGGCTATTTCTAGAAGTAGATATTGGGGAACACCTCTTAATCTTTGGAGATGTGAATGTGGTCATGTAGAGAGTGTAGGCTCAAGGAAAGAACTTGTGGAAAAGGCCGTTGAAGATATAGATGAAAGTATAGAGTTGCATAGACCATATGTGGATGATGTCCATATTAAGTGTTCTAAATGTGGAGGAACTATGACAAGGGTACCTGATGTAATTGACTGTTGGTTTGATAGTGGATCCATGCCATTTGCACAACACCATTATCCCTTTGAGAACAAGGAAAACTTTGATGAACTATTCCCAGCAGATTTCATCTGTGAAGGTATAGATCAAACTAGAGGATGGTTCTATTCTCTTTTAGCCATCTCCACATTTGTAACTGGAAAATCTTCGTATAAGAGGGTATTGGTAAATGATCTTATATTAGATAAAGATGGAAAGAAAATGTCTAAATCTAGGGGAAATACTGTTGACCCATTTGAATTATTCGACAAATATGGGGCGGATGCATTGAGATGGTATCTATTATATGTATCTCCTGCATGGACTCCAACAAAGTTTGATGAAGACGGACTAAAGGAAGTATTGAGTAAATTCTTTGGAACTATAAAGAATGTATATAATTTCTTTGCATTATATGCCAATACTGATGATGTAGATCCTAGAGAATTTTTTATAGAATATAAGGACAGACCAGAACTAGATAGATGGATATTATCTAAATATAATTCCATGGTTAAAGCAGTGACTGAGAATTTAGAGGTATTTGATTTGACTAAGGCAGTAAGAAGAGTTCAAGACTTTGTAAATGAAGATTTATCTAATTGGTATATAAGAAGGTCTAGAAGAAGATTTTGGGATACAGATTTAGATAGTGACAAAAAATCAGTTTACAATACCACATATGAAGTTTTAGTTGGTATATCTCAATTAGTAGCACCTTTTGCACCTTATCTTTCAGAAGAAATATATAAGAAATTGACAGGAGAAACATCAGTACATTTAAGTGATTACCCTGTGGCTAAAAAAGAATTGATTGACACAGATTTAGAATATAAGATGGACCTTGTTAGAGAATTAGTAGGATTGGGAAGGGCATCTAGGGAATCAGTAAGGATTAAAGTAAGGCAACCATTACAAAAGGTATTAGTTGATGGAAAATATGAAGAGACTATATCCGATGTAGTACCTCTAATCAAGGAAGAATTAAATGTAAAAGAGGTAGTATTTGCCAAAGACCTTAAACAATATATGAACTTCAATTTAAAGCCAAACTTTAGAGTGGCAGGTCCTGAATTGGGACCTAAGATTAAAGTATTTAGCAAGGTATTGGCATCTTTAGATGGATCCGAGGTAGTACCTAAGATAGAAGCTGGTGAAGGAATAGTAGTAGATCTAGATGGAGAAGAATTTAAAGTTACCAGTGAATATGTGGAAGTAAATATAACAGCAAAAGAAGGATTTAATGTATCTATGGATGATAATCTGTTCGTTATATTGGATACTACGTTGAATGAAGAATTACTTAATGAGGGATTCGCTAGAGAATTTATATCTAAAGTTCAACAGATGAGAAAGAACAATGGATATGAGATGATGGATAATATTAAAATATATTATCATGGAGATGAAGATATAGTTAAAGCTGTAGATGTTTACAGAGATTATATTATGCAGGAGACATTAGCTGTTGAAGTGATTGAGGCAGAGGATAGTGATTTTGAAAAATATAATTTAAATGACCATGAGACAGGATTAAAACTTGAAAAAGTAAACTAAAAAAAGAGGGTATACCCTCTTTTTTTTAGTTGTTAACTACTTATTTTAAATGACATATATAATTGATAAATGCAAATATTAAGCATATATGGTATATTATATATTGAAACAGATATAATGAATAAAGTAAACGGGAGATGAAATAGTGGGAGAGATAATAAAGGCTTTTATATTTATATTTGTAGCTGAGATGGGAGACAAGACTCAAATATTGGCGATGACCTTTGCTACCAAATATTCTGTAAAAAAGGTGTTATTGGGAGTGTTTTTAGGGTCACTGTTGAACCATGGAATAGCAGTAGCGTTGGGTTCCTATCTATCTAATAAAATTCCTCTAAATCTAGTGCAACTATTTGCTGGAATATTGTTTATAGGATTTGGGCTTTGGACCTTAAAACCAGAAGGTGATGAAGATGATCAAGATGCGAAGGGAAATGGTTTAGGCCCTGTATTGACAGTAGCTATGGCTTTTTTTATAGGAGAGCTTGGAGATAAAACCCAGCTCACTGCAATGACATTGGCAACTGAATCATCATATCCTCTATTTATATTGATGGGTACAGTATTGGGGATGGTATTTACCAGCAGTATTGGTATATTTGTGGGAAGTAAGATTGGAGATAAGATCCCTGAGATTGCAATAAAGATAGTGTCAGCATTTATATTTATATTATTTGGAACTATAAAACTCTATCAACAGACACCAGAAAGATTTTTAAATACATATACTGTTTTGGGATTTTCGGCAATATTGTGTATAATTATAGCAGTACTTCTTAGGTCAGTATTTAAGTCTAGAAGAAATAGAATAACTTCATTGAAAGGGGCAGCAACATCCCTATATATACATACTACTTATTTAAAAAGAGCTGTCAATCACATGTGCCTTGGTACTGAAAGGTGCAAACACTGTCAGGGGATCAATTGCCCCATTGGATTTACTAAAGAGGTATTGAATGAGTCAGAAAAGACCCACAGATATAAAGTGTCTAAAAAGTTCAATATACTACCTAAAAATAATAAGAAGCCCTTTGAAAGATATGAAGCAATAAAAATATTGGCCAAGACATTGGGCTATATCGAACTATATAATGTGGGAAATGATGAGGACCATGTATTTAATAAGGCTAGGGAGGCAATGGAGATTATACTCTTTGACACCCATTTATACTTTTCAGGAGATATAAAAGAGTATTTGAATACCATAATAAAGCTCGATAATAAAGTAGGAAAAGAAGTAGAGATGTTAGTTAGTATTTAATAGCTACAGCTCTGAAGTACGGACTAGAAAGTAAGGAGATGGAGAAAATATGAAGGATATAGTACAATCAGTAGATAGAGCATTGTCCATATTAGAGGTTTTATCTGAGAATAGCTCAGGATTGGGAATAACAGAGATTAGCAAAAAAATAGATTTACATAAGAGTACAGTTCATAGACTATTGTCCACATTAATCTATAAGGATTATGTTGAACAGGATCATGAAACAAATAAATATAGGATAACATTAAAGGTTTTAGAATTGGGAAACAATAGACTTAAAGATCTAGATATAGTTACTGTATCTAGGCCTCATCTTACTGAGCTGATGAAAAAGACCAATGAAGTTGTACATTTAGTTATATTGGAAAAAGAAGAAATTGTATATATAGACAAAGTGGAGTCTGAAAATACTATTCGGATGCATTCCACCATAGGAAAGAGAAGTCCCGCATACTGTACTGCTGTAGGAAAGGCTATAATGTCCCATATGACAATGGAAGAGGTATTGGAAATATGGAATAATAGTCAAATAAAAGAGCATACCCAATATACTATAACAGGGGTAGATGAAATGAAAGAAGAGCTAAAAAAAATAAGGGAAAGAGGATATAGCGTAGATGATGAAGAAAATGAGATAGGAGTAAGATGTGTTGCAGCCCCCATATTTAATTGGAAGGGAGATGTAATTGCAGCCATAAGTATATCTGGACCTACCATGAGGGTTACTAAGGAAAAAGTGGAAGAGTTCTCTATATTAATAATTGAATATGCCAGAAGAATATCTTTGGAATTGGGATATAACAATAAATAAAAAAACAACTCTAAGTTTTGGATTTAATAGACGAAGCTTAGAGTTGTTTTTTTGAAAAACTTTAAAATACAAAGTATATAAGAGATATATTGAATAAGAACAATATAATTTGATTAGATAGTTTCTAATAGTCTTTGAATATTAAAGAAAAATTCCATATAATGAAACCAAAGTTTGAAATACGGAACAAAATAATAGGAGGGATTACTGTGACCCCAAAATATGAAACATTAAAAAGAATTTCTGATGTTGGAATAGTAGCTGTAGTTAGGGCTGAAAGTCCTGAAAGTGCAGAAAAGATAGCTAAGGCTTGTATAGATGGAGGAATTCCAGCAATAGAGATTACATTTACAGTGCCAGGAGCGGATATGGTTATAAAAGCTCTTAAAGAGAAATTTACTAGGGATGAATTGATTGTTGGAGCAGGTACAGTATTGGATAGTGAAACAGCTAGATTGGCCATATTGGCAGGAGCAGAATACATAGTAAGTCCTGCATTTGATATGGATACAGCTAAATTATGTAATAGATATCAAATACCATATATGCCAGGATGTATGACTATAACAGAGATGATTAGAGCAATGGAAGCGGGTGCCGATATAATAAAAGTATTCCCAGGTAGCGCCTTTGGACCAAGTATAATAAAAGCTATAAAAGGACCGTTGCCTCAAGCAGTACTTATGCCTACAGGAGGGGTAAGTTTAGATAATGTGGCAGAATGGATAAAAAATGGATGTGTTGCAGTAGGAGTAGGTGGCAAACTTACTGGTGGAGCAAAGACTGGAAATTATGATGAAATTACTGCAACAGCAAAGGAATTCATTAAGAAAATAAAAGAAGCTAGACAAGGATAAAGGAGGATACTTATTATGAAAAAAGTAGTGACTATGGGAGAAATAATGCTTAGATTATCTACACCAGGATATAAGAGATTTACACAATCTGAATCCTTTGATGTAGTATATGGTGGTGGAGAAGCCAATGTTGCTGTGTCCCTTGCCAATTATGGATTAGATGCCTATTTTGTAAGTAAGTTACCAGAAAATCCTATTGGTCAAAGTGCTGTTAATAGTCTAAGAAGATTTGGCGTGAATACTGATTATATAGCAAGAGGTGGAGATAGAGTAGGTATTTATTTCCTTGAAACAGGGGCTTCAATGAGACCTTCAAAGGTTGTATATGATAGGGCTCATTCTGCAATATCAGAAGCAGATGTAGAAGATTTTGATTTTGATGAAATATTTAAAGATGCAGAATGGTTCCATTTCAGTGGCATTACTCCTGCATTAAGTGACAAATCTGCTGAACTTACTTTGGCTGCTCTTAAGGCTGCTAAGAAACATGGAGTAACAGTGAGTGTAGACTTAAACTATAGAAAAAAACTGTGGAGTCCTGAAAAGGCGAAGAAAGTAATGACTGAGCTTATGGAATATGTAGATGTATGCATAGGAAATGAAGAAGATGCAGAGACAACTTTAGGATTTAAACCAGGAAAGACAGATGTAACTAAGGGTGAATTAGAGCTTCAAGGTTACAAAGATATATTCAAGCAAATGAAGGATAAATTTGGATTCAAATATGTAGTATCGACTTTAAGAGAAAGCTATTCAGCATCAGACAATGGCTGGTCAGCATTGATATATAATGGTGAAGAATTCTACCACTCAAGAAAATACGATATAAGAATCGTAGATAGAGTTGGAGGAGGAGACTCCTTTGCTGGTGGTTTAATATATGGTTTAGTTAGTGGAAAAGACTTTAAAGATGCATTGGAATTTGCTGTGGCAGCTTCTGCTATGAAGCATACAATTCCAGGAGACTTTAATATGATGAATGTAGACGAAGTGATGACACTTGTCGAAGGAGATGCATCTGGAAGGGTACAAAGATAAGATAGCTAAGATTCAAATTTTAAATATATAAAATCTTCCTCAAAATTTTATATAATATCTAAGGCCTTAAGAATATTCTTAAGGCCTTAGATTATTGGTGGAAAACAGTTATTAGTTATTAGTTCGTAGTTATTAGTTGATGGTGGAAATCCTGGGGATTTCTTCATTGAACTATTAACTATTCCATTTTCACATTATTTATGATATAATGATTTGATAGGTATAGTGTTTCCTTGGAAACCCACTTTTAAAAAACAAGGAGGAATTAGTATGAAAATTACAACTGAAAAAATAGTGAAGATAGGTGTTATAGCTGCAGTATATGCAGCAGTGACTATGTCATTACAACCCATAAGCTATGGGGCTATCCAATTTAGGTTATCGGAGATTATGGTATTATTGGCATTTATAGACCCTGTATATATTCCAGGATTGGTATTGGGATGTGCAATAGCTAATGTATTTAGTCCATTGGGGATTGTAGATGTAGTAGTAGGTACTTTTGCTACATTTTTAAGTGTGTATATGATAAGCAAGAGTAAAAATATATTTATGGCCAGTATTTGGCCTGTAGTAATGAATGGCGTATTTATAGGGGGAGAACTGCATTTTCTATTGAACTTACCATTTTTAGAGTCTGCTTTATATGTGGCATTTGGAGAATTTGTAGTAGTGGCTCTGTTGGGATGTCCCATTTTTTACTATCTTTTAAAAAGAGAGAGATTAGTACAATATTTAAAGTTCAATTTAAATATTAGCAAATAAATTAGATACGGTTATTGATTGTGTTAATTATCAGTTAGTAGTTAATAGTTAGTAGTTAGTAGTTTAATGAAGAAATCCATAGGATTTCCCCCATCAACTATTAACCGATAACTACGAACTACTAACTATTTTTTTCTACGATGAAGGTAAAATTAGGAGGGTGATAACTGTTAAATAAAACCTATAAAAATATATAAAACCCTATTGAATATTTATAGATTATATATTAATATAATTATAGAGGTGATAAGATGAAATATTATTCAATAGGTGAATTTGCAGATAAAATAGGGAAAAGTATTCAGACTCTAAGAAATTGGGATAAAAAAGGAACATTAAAACCGTCCCATGTAACAGAAGGTGGGACTCGATATTATTCTCAAAAACAACTTAATCATTTTTTAGGACTTAAAGGAGAAGAACAACTAGATAAAAAAGTGATAGGCTATTGTAGAGTTTTTTCAAACAAGCAAAAAGACGACCTAGAAAGACAAGTAGAAAATGTTAAAACTTATATGATTGCAAAAGGCTATCAGTTTGAGGTAATAACTGACATAGGTAGTGGTATTAACTATAATAAAAAAGGGTTGAATAAATTAATAGATATGGTAACTAATTCGGAAGTTGATAAGATAGTAATTTTATATAAAGATAGGTTGGTTAGATTTGGTTTTGAATTAATAAAAAACTTGTGTGATAAGTATGGAACTACCATTGAAATTATAGATAATACCGAAAAGACAGAGGAGCAAGAGTTGGTCGAAGATTTAATTCAAATTGTTACGGTCTTTAGTTGTAGACTTCAAGGCAAGAGAGCAAATAAGGCTAAAAAGATGATTAAGGAGCTAACAGAAGATGATTAGAACATATAAGGTTATGTTAAAACCTAACAATAAACAAAAAACAAAACTATTTGAATGTGCAGGACTAAGTAGATGGGCTTACAATTGGACTTTAGGAAAACAAAAAGAAAACTATAATAATGGTGGAAAGTTTCTTAAAGATAGTGTTTTAAGAAAAGAATTAACTAAACTGAAGAAAATAAAAGAATATAGTTGGTTAAATCAATATTCTAACAATATAACAAAACAAGCCATAAAAGACGCTTGTAATAGTTATAAAAGGTTTTTTAAAGGGTATAGTAGCTTCCCTAGATTTAAGTCTAAAAGGAAATCTAAACCTAGTTTTTATCAAGACAATATTAAAATTAAGTTTACTAAAACCCATGTTAAACTTGAAAAATTAACTACAAGTAAAAAGAAGAATAGGCAAAAGTTTAACTGGATTAGATTAGTTGAAAAAGGAAGAATACCAACAGGTGAAGATATCAAGTATTCTAATCCAAGAGTAGGGTTTGATGGACTTAATTGGTGGATAAGTGTAGGTGTAAAAATAGAAGAAGTTAAAGAAGATAAGCCAAAGTCAGAGCCGATAGGCATAGATTTAGGGGTTAAAGATTTAGCAATAATAAGTAATGGAGAGAAATATAAAAATATCAATAAATCTAGTAAAATGAGAAAATTGATTAAAAGATATAAGAGATTGCAAAGACAAATATCAAGGAAATACGATATGAGTAAAACTAAAATAGAAGGAGGTGAAAACTGTTACAAATACCATAAAACTAAGAATATTATAAAAGCTGAAAATAAACTAAAAAGACTCTATAAGAAGATAAAGGGTTTAAGGGACAATTATATTCATCAAGTTACAAATTCTTTGGTGAAAGCCAAGCCAAATTATATTGTAATTGAAGATTTGAATATAAGTGGTATGCTTAAAAATAAAAAACTATCTAAGGCTATACAAGAGCAGTCTTTAAGAGAGTTTAGAAGGCAACTTGAATATAAGTGTAAATGGAATGATGTTAAATTAATAGTTGCAGATAGATATTATCCTAGTTCTAAACTATGTAGCTTATGTGGATATATTCATAAAGACTTAAAACTATCAGATAGAATTTATAAATGTCCTAAGTGTGGAAATAAAATAGATAGAGATTATCAAGCAAGTATAAATCTTAGAGAATACCCTAAATCAGTAGCATAATCACTTAAAAGATACTACTGATATGTACCCATTCGTTAGTGGGGAATTTAAGCCTTGGGAGAGTTATAACAAACGAGAGTAGTAATTTTTATAATTATGAAATCGGACTCGTTGAATGAGGAATAAAGCATGGAATTTATAAATGCTTGGTTTATTTATAGATTTTAGTAGGTATTTTGTAACGGATAAGATATGCAAAAAAAACAACAAAAAAATAAAGAAAATAAGAGGAAAAATCAAAAAGATGTATGCAAAGAATGTGGTGCAAAGATGAGACCAGAAGGCGGATGTTTTGTATGCCCCAATTGTGGATACAGTCCATGCCATATATAGATACAGTTCTTATGTCAATATAAATTTATATTGACATAAGAAAAATATATGATAGAATGTAAAACATAAATGAAAATGTTTTCAGGTGATTAGATTTGAAAAAATTATTTGAGCAGTTTACTATTGTGCCTTCTATAAGGATGTTAAAGGATTTAGATTATGTTCTAGAATCTTCGTTACCTGTAGTACTATTGTCAGAGGTACATATAGGCAATTTAAAATCCTTGGTACAGAGATGTCACAATAAAAATAAAAAGGTACTGGTAAATGTAGACTTGATAGGTGGTTTTTCTCCTGATAAGATAGGAGTCAAATTATTGGTTGATTTATTTAAAGTAGATGGAATATTCACATCGAATATTATAACTATTAATATGTGCAAATCTGTTGGGTTATTTACGATACAAAGGTTTTTCTTGATGGACTCCAAGGCTGTTGATTCCAGTTTAAAATCTTTGAAGAAGTCTCAAGCAGATGCCATAGAGCTTTTGCCATCTCCTTTAGTACCTGAATTTTTTAATAAGATAGTTAAGAAAAAAGATATTCCCATATTGGCAGGTGGATTTGTAAACGATGTAAACAGTGTAAAAGAGTTTAAGAAACTGGGACTCAAAGGAATGACCACCAGCTGTAAGGATATTTGGAAGTTAAAATAAAATAGAACTATGTAGGACAGCGAATAGAAGAAGCCCTACTTGAAAGAGAATCTTAAGATTCTCTTTTGAGTGGGCTTTTTTATTTTTATATATTTAAAAAATTCTAAAAATTAAAATGAGGAGGTAGTACTATGGAAGTTATTAACACAATTATTAACATGGGTCCATCTGTAATGATGCCAATAATCTTTTTCATATTAGCGTTGGCCTTTGGTGTAAAGATAGGAAAGGCTTTTAAAGCTGGTATGCTGGTAGGTATTGGTTTTGAGGGTATTGGATTAGTAATAGGTCTTTTATTAAATAGTTTAGGGCCTGCTGCCGAGGCCATGGTTGAAAGATTTGGTCTGAATCTAACAGCAGTAGATGCAGGTTGGCCTGTGGCTGCGACAATAGGCTGGGGTTCTCCTATTGTACCATTTGTAGTATTTGGAGGATTATTATTAAATGTACTTCTATTGATATTAAATTTAACCAAAACTGTGAATATAGACATATTTAACTATTGGCATTTCTTGCTTACGGGAGGAGTTATATACGCAATTACAGGAAACATAGTCATAGCTTCAGTTGGAGCACTAATTAATTTCTTAATAGCCTTAGTAATTGCAGATAAAACAGCTCCAAAGGTACAAGAAGCCTATGATATCAAAGGAGTTTCCTTTGCCCATGCAACTTCTGCCATATATGTACCAGTGGGTATAGTGGTAAACTGGATTATAGAAAGAATCCCTGGATTAAGCAAGATAGAAGCAAACCCAGATACCATAACAGAAAAGTTTGGAGTAATGGGTGAGCCTTTAACATTGGGAACAATACTTGGTATATTATTGGGAGTATTGGCTGGATGGAATGTGACAGACATATTAACACTAGCCATCAAGGTTGCAGCAGTTATGGTACTTCTACCAGCAATGATAAACGTATTGGTTGAAGGATTAGTAACTGTGAGAGATGCTGCCGAGAGTACATTGAAGAAAAAATTCCCCAACAGAGAATTTTACATAGGTTTAGACACAGCATTACTTGTAGGGGATCCAGCAGTATTGGCAACAGGATTATTGATGATACCAGCGTCATTACTATTAGCAGTTATATTACCAGGAAACAAGGTGTTGCCCTTTGTGGATTTAGCTTCATTAGTTTTCTTGATTGCCATGGTATCACCGTATTGTAAAAAGAATATGGTCAGGATATTTATAACAGGATTGGTAGTAATCACTTTAGTTCTATATGCAGGAACAGATATAGCACCTTATTATACTAAGGCTGCAAAACTTGCCGATGTAGCATTACCTCAAGGTGTTGGCGCAAATGCCGAGATGTCAGGTATTGTTGGTGGGGCAACCACACCTGTTGGTTGGATTTTGATTAAATTATCTGCTTTATTTAATTAATAATGGAAAATAAAAAATATTGATTGTTAGGGGGAGCTAATAATGGAAAAATATTTGATTGGTATTGATAATGGTGGCACCATGTCTAAAGCAGCTTTATATAATTTACTAGGTGAAGAGGTAGCGGCATCTTGTTATAAGACCAATACAATTATGCCTAGTCCTGGATTCACCGAAAGAGATATGGAGGAAATGTGGCAAGCAAATGTAAAGGCTATAAAGGATGTAATAAATACAAGTAAAATAGATCCAAGGGATATAGTAGGTGTTGCTACTACAGGCCATGGAAATGGTATGTACTTAGTAGATGAGGAAGGAAAACCTTCTTACAATGGAATAATATCAACAGATACTAGGGCAAAAAAGTATGTTGAGAAGTGGTATGAAGATGGGACATTTGAAGAAGTATTGCCTAAAACTATGCAATCTATATGGGCAGGGCAGCCAGTTGCATTGATCTCTTGGTTTAAAGACAATAAACCAGAGGTTTTAGAAAAGACAAAATGGATTTTTATGTGTAAGGATTATATACGATATAGATTGACAAATGAAACTTATGCAGAGATAACAGATATGTCTGGAACAAATTTGATGAATGTAAGAGATGTTAAATATGATAGAGATTTGTTGAAGAAATTTGGTATTGAAGAAATCATGGACAAATTACCACCAATAAAATATTCTTCAGATATATGTGGATATATAACCAAAGAAGTTGCAGAAATAACAGGTCTAGTTGAAGGGACACCTGTGGCAGGTGGGTTATTTGACATAGATGCATCAGCCATAGCTACTGGACTAATAGAAGAAGAAAAACTTTGTATAGTAGCTGGAACTTGGAGTATAAATGAATATATAAGCAAGAAACCTGTAATATCAAAGGATCTATTTATGACTTCTATATATTGTATGAAGGACCATTGGTTGACTACAGAGGCAAGTCCCACTTCAGCCAGCAATTTAGAATGGTTTATAAGTGAAATTATGGAAGGTGGTGATAAAGAAAATTGTTGCGTATATGACAATGTCAATGATCTAGTTAAAGGGATTTCGCCAGAAGATAGTAATATAATATTCTTACCATTTTTATATGGAACCAATGTAGATGCAGATGCAAAAGCTTGTTTCATTGGATTAAGTGGATGGCATAAAAAGCCACATTTATTGAGGGCTATATATGAGGGAGTAGCATTTTGTCATAGGGCCCATATAGATAGATTATTAAAATATAGAGATAAGCCAGAGGCCATAAGGATAGCAGGAGGTGCAGCTAAATCTGAGGTTTGGATTCAAATATTTGCTGATATATTACAAACCCCTATAGAAGTTACAACAAGTACTGAACTGGGAGCATTGGGAGCAGCCATATGTGCAGGAATAGCAACAGGTGATTTTGAGTCTTTCAAATCCGCTTCTGATTCCATGGTTAAAGTGGCGTATACATGTTATCCAAATAAAGATAATAAAGAGATATATGATAAAAAATATAATTTATATAAAAAATCAATAGAAGTATTAACTCCGTTATGGAGTAATTTATCTAACTAGGAGTGATTATATATGGACTTAAAATTGAAGGGCAAATCTGCAATAGTAACAGGAGGATCAAGAGGAGTAGGCAGAGGAATATGCCTAGCATTGGCAAAAGAAGGAGCTAATGTTGTAATAAACTATAATAGCAGCAATGAATCAGCATTAAAATTAAAGAATGAGATAGAAAGCTTAGGTGGTAATGCTGTTACAGTAAAGGCCAATTTAGGCAATCCAGAAGATTGTAAAAATTTGATAGAAGAAGCTGAAAAGACATTTGGTAATGTAGATATACTAATAAATAATGCTGGAGTATGGCCACAAAATTGGGTACAAGACATTCCATTGGATGAGTGGAATAAAACTATAGATATAAATCTGACTTCTGTATTTTTAACGAGTCAAGCATTTGTAAGAAAAAATATAGATAAGAATAGACCAGGTAAAATATTAAATATAACTTCTCAAGCGGCATTTAATGGTTCTACCACAGGACATGCCCATTATGCAGCAAGTAAGGCAGGAGTAGTTTCTTTGACAGTATCAATGGCTAGAGAAATGTCCAAATATGACATAAATGTAAATGCAATAGCATTGGGAATAGTTGAGACAGATATGACTAAAAAGGCATTAGAGTCCAAAGAGGATTATTATTTGAATAGAATACCAATAGGAAGAGTAGCCACTCCAAAGGATATAGGAGATATAGCATTATTTATGGTATCAGAACCAGCATCATATATAACTGGTGCAACAATAGATGCTACAGGTGGAATGTTAATGAGATAAGGAGGAATATTAAATGTTAGTAAATTTAAATGAAGTATTGATAAAGGCAAGAAAAGAAGGATATGGAGTTCCTGCATTTGATTGTACAGAAGATGTATTGATAAGGACAATACTAGATACTGCTGAAGAAAAAAAATCTCCAGTGATATTGATGGCATTAGAACATGATTTGAAGGGAAAGGGTATAGATTATATAACTTCATTAGTCAAGGGAGTTGCAGATAAGTATGATATACCCATAGTATTACATCTAGACCATGCCACTAATTTTGAAATAATAGAAAAGGCTATAGACTATGGATTTACTTCTGTAATGTATGATGGATCTATGTTACCTATTGAAGAAAATATAGCCAATACTAAAAGAGTTGTAGAGATGGCCCATCCCAAAAATGTAACTGTAGAGGCAGAATTAGGTCATGTTGCTGGTAAAGAGATAGATGGGTCTTATGCAGGAGAAACTATGCTCACAGAACCAGACGAGGTTCTAAAATTTGTAAATGAAACAAAAGTAGATGCCTTAGCAGTTTCTATAGGAACTGCCCATGGAGTTTATGTTTCTGCTCCTGAATTAAATATTGATCGACTAATAGAAATAAACAAGATTAGTCCTGTACCATTGGTACTTCATGGTGGCTCAGGAACTCCGATAGATCAAGTACAGGAATCTATAAAGAATGGAATATCAAAGATTAATCTATACGCAGATCTAAGGATAGCAATGTTTAAAGGATTGAAAGTATCTGCTAAATCTCATGATAGAGTAGATCCACTACCAGATCAATTATACAAACCTATTAGGGATGCCTTAAGAGAAACTATAATAGATAAAATGGAAATGGTTTTTTCAGAAAACAAAGGAATATAATCTAAAGAGGTGATTTAAATGAATTTATTAGCTATTGCAGACAATTTTATAGATGCAGAAACAATGCATAGAGGACTTGAGGGGTTAAAAGATCTAGGCGTGAATATAGAAGTAAGGAATTGGTACCATGAAGACCAAGAGGCACTCCAAAGAGATAATTTACTTATAGAGCAGAATGGACCAGAAGCAGTAGAACTTTCGGAAAACTTAATGAAAGATATGGATAAATTTGATATAGTAATTGTTCAGTTTGCTCCAGTATCTAAGAAATTAATAGACAAAGCAAAAAATTTGAAGATAATAGGAGTTTTAAGGGGAGGAATAGAGAATATAGATAAAAAATATGCTGAAGAAAAGGGCATAAAGGTGTTAAATACTCCAGGGAGAAATGCTAGAGCTGTAGCTGAATTTTCTATGGGAATGATACTAAGCGAAACAAGAAATATAGCCAGGTCCCATTATGCATTGAAAAATGATCAGTGGAGAAAAGACTTTCCAAACAGTAGTTATATTCCAGAGTTAAATGGCAAAACAGTAGGTATAATTGGATTTGGACATATAGGTCAATTGGTAGCAGGATATTTAAAGGCCTTTGGGTCAAATATATTAGCCTATGATCCATTTTATAATGGAAGTTTTGAAGGTGTGGAAATTACAGATTTGGAAAGACTTTTAAAGAATTCAGATATAATTACTATACATTCTAGGTTAACTGAGGAGACTCATAATTTAATAGATGAAAAAGAATTTTCTTTGATGAAAGAGAATGCAGTATTGGTAAATACAGCCCGTTCAGGTTTGGTGAACCAAAAGGCATTAGTAAAAGCATTAAAAGAAAATAAGATATTTGGAGCCGCAATAGATGTATTTGATGACGAACCTATACCTGAAGATGATGAGATATTGAAGCTAGATAATATTACAATAACACCCCATATAGCAGGATCAACAAAAGATGCATTCTCCAATAGTCCTAAAATGATGGCAAATATTTTAAAAGATATAATAAAATAAATACAGTAAGTAGTTGAATGATGAAATCCTATGGATTTCATCATTCAACTAAGAACTAAGAACTAAGAACTAAGAACTAAGAACTAAGAACTAAGAACTAAGAACTAAGAAC
>NZ_JHVL01000008.1:55309-94234 GCF_000620125.1 Clostridiisalibacter paucivorans DSM 22131
AACTAAGAACTAAGAACTAAGAACTAAGAACTAAGAACTAAGAACTAAGAACTAAGAACTAAGAACCAAACCTAAAGTATACTATCAGAAATCATAGGGCATATTATATATTAGTAAATAAGTAAAAATATATAATATATATAAGGAAGTGATGCAAATAGAAAGGTTAGTTGGAGACATCGCTCCAAATTTTACCATGGATACCGTATCAGGAGATGGAGAAACATTTGGTAAGATAAGTCTTGAAGATTTCAAGGGAAAATGGCTGGTAATGTTTTTTTACCCACTGGATTTTACTTTTGTATGTCCTACAGAGATTACTGCATATAGTAAAAAGTACCAGGAATTTAAAAAAGCGGGGGCAGAAATCTTTGCTGCCAGTGTAGATAGTATTCATTCCCATAAGGCTTGGATAAAAGGAGAACTAGGTCAGTTGAACTTTCCATTGGCCTCTGATATTACAAAACAGGTGTCCAAGGACTATGGTATATTAGTAGAGGATGAGGGAATAGCTTTAAGGGGATTGTTTATAATTGATCCCCAAGGAACAGTAAGATATTCTGTAATACATGATCTAAATGTAGGTAGAAGTGTAGACGAAACATTAAGAGTACTCAGAGCTTTACAGACAGGAGGACTTTGTCCTGTAGATTGGAACGAAGGCGATGAGTTACTATAAAGGAGTTAGTAGTTAATAGCTACTAGCTCCTTTATATTTTCAAACTAACTTATTGATTGAATAATATGTTATACTAAAGAAAAAATATAAGGGGATTTAATATGAAGTTTTTAAATGCAAATAAAATTTCTATAAAAACAAGATTATTGACTATATTCTTGGTAATAGCAGTAATAATGACAATGGCATTTTATATATCCTTATCTATGAGATCAAAGATAGATCAACAATACCATAGAAATATGCATGTAAATATGACGCTTAATAAACTTTCTATGGCCATAAGTCAAAGTCATGATGACTTTGAGAGGTATGCATTGACAGGAGATGTAAAAAGTTATACCTCATATATAAAAAATAATTATCAAATATATAATATATTGGAGTCAATAGGTTTATATATAAAGGAAGATACAAGGAGCTCGGTATTTTTGAGACATATAGAAAATATGTTTGAGTATAGAAAGACATTGGCATATGAAATAGATAGGAATAAGATTTTTGATGAAACAGTATATAATAATAGAAAAAAATTCAAAAAGGTATCAGAATATATGAATACTTATTCTCAAAAGCTTATAAAGAGATATCTTACCTATAGTGGAGAGAAGTATACTAAATTGATGGGAAAATATAAATTTATTGAAAAACAAATATATCTTGTAGTTATATTTTTTGCAATAATAAGTGTATTTTTTGCGATGATGCTTTCAAATAATATCTTAAAAACCATAATAGATTTGTCTAATAATGCAAGACTTCTTTCTATGGCAAAATGGGATACACCAGATATCAAAGAGAATAAATACTATGAATTGAATATACTTGCCAAGGCATTTAATAATATGAAAAAGGACATCAAAAAGTTTATAGAGGAATTGAAATATAAGGCCCAGTTGGAAAAAAATTTAAATGAGGAAAGACTAAAGAGTATAGAAAAGGACAAGCTATTGAAGGAATCTCAACTGATGGCATTACAGATGCAGATGGATCCCCATTTTTTGTTTAATGCATTGAATACTGTTTCTAGAACTGCTATGTTCGAAGGTGGGGATAAGACAGTAAAGCTTATCCATGCTATATCGAAAATGCTCAGAAGCAATTTGAATTTCACAGGAGAATTAATTTCATTAACAGAGGAAATATCAGTACTTCAAGCCTATATATCTATACAGGAGATTAGATTTGAAGATCAAATGAAATTTATATTGGAGACCAATACTGATATGGATGAAATAAAAGTACCTCCAATGATTATTCAACCAATAGTAGAAAATTCTATAAAACATGGTTTGAAAAACAAGGAAAAGGGTGGCATTATAACAGTAAAGATACATAAAAGAGAAAGATTCTTGGATATAATTGTTGAGGATAATGGCGAGGGAATGCATAGGGAGGATATAAGTGTAAAAGATTCTTCAGGAGTAGGTTTATCAAATGTCAGAGAAAGGTTAAAGCTTTATTATGGGAAGGATGATTTGTTAAGGATAGACAGCAAAGTTAATCATGGTACTAAAGTAACTATTTCTATTCCATTATGGGGAGATGATGATAGTGTTTAAACTTATGATAGCTGAAGATGAGGCAATAGAAAGGAAGGCGCTAAACTTTTTATTGAAAAAATATTATAAAGATAAAATAGAAGTAATATGTCAATGTCAAAATGGGAGGGAAACTGTTTCTAATGCATTAAGATATAGACCCAATATAATACTTTTGGATATAAATATGCCAATAATGGGTGGATTAGAGGCAGCGGAAGAAATAAAAAAACATTTAAAAGATGTAGAAATTATAATATTGACTGCATTTAGCTATTTTGAATATGCAAAAAAGGCCATAAAGTTAAATGTAAGTGAATACCTATTAAAACCTATATCAAATGATGAATTTTGTAACGCCATAGACAATGTAATAGATAAGCTTTCTCAGACAAGGGAGATTGTATATAGACAAAGAGAGTTAAAGAATAATTTAGAAAGCATGAAGCCTTTTTTAGAAAAAGAGATAGTTGCTGAGATGGTATATGGTTATAAGATAAAAAAATCTAAATTTCAAGAATATAAGAGGATACTAAATATATCCCATGATGAATTTATGTGTATAGTTTTTAGAAGAAGTGATGATCAGGGATTTAGTGAAAAGCTGGTAAATATGGTGAGAAGTAAATTAAAGTTTATATTTTCAGAGATGGTAGGGTATACATTTCTAAATAATATAGTCTTTGTGATATTCGGGGCTAAATTAGAGGATAAAAAGACAGGTTTAGAATTTAAGGATTTATTAATGGAAATACAAAAGAGATTGAGTTCCGATGCTCAAGGGTTATCTATAGGAGTGGGAAAGGTAAAAGATGATATGACCCAGCTATATGATTCCTATAATGAAGCAAGTATTGCTGCAGATAATAAATGTGAGGGTATATCTTTTTATACTGAAGAGATTAAAAATATTAATTGTTGTAGTTATCCCTATGATGTAGAGAATAAGATATATGGGAAATTAATAAATGAAGATATAGAAGGTGCACTCAAGGGATTTGAAGAAATAATGGAATATATATTGAAGAACAAATCTGATATACAGGATATAAAAAAGGCAATTATATATCTTTGTTTGACAATAGAAAGAAATATAATATATTTCTTTGAAAATACCTTTGAACCCTTTGATATGGAGGTCGCAGAATCTTGTTTAAAAAATACAAGAGATGTAGATGAAATAAGAAACTATATTTAAGAAGCTATTTAAAGAAATTATATATAATATATGTCTCCAAAAAAAGGGTAGGGATAAAAATATAATAGAAGATGTAAAAAGCTATATACATCATAATTATAATAAAGATTTATCTTTAAACGATTTGGCAGAGTATATACAATTAAGTTCTTATTATTTAAGCAAATTATTTAAGAAAGTTGAAGGTATAAATTTTAAGGACTATTTAATAAAGGTAAGGATGGAAAAGGCAAAGGATTTACTCCGTAAAGATGGCAAATCTATTAAAGAGACTGCTATCGAGGTCGGATATGGTGACCCCAATTATTTCAGTCGGGCATTTAAAAAATATGTGGGCATAAATGCCTCAGAATATAAGGGGTAGTTAGTAGTTAGTGGTTAATAGTTAGTGGTTAGTAGTTTAATGGTGAAATCCATAGGATTTCTGCCATCAACTACTAACTACTAGCTACGAACTACTAACTTTTTTATTGAACAAAAAAAGTAAGAAGAAGACAACTAAGTACATGGAAAACGATTTTCCTAGGGGTTAGAATATAATTGAATAAAAAATAGGGGAGGAATTAATCAAATGAGTACAAAAAGAATTTTAGCTATCATGTTAAGTTTAGTTATGGTTATGGCTTTATTTGTAGGATGTGGATCTTCACAAGATTCATCAGAAGATGCATCCAATGAAAATGGAGCAGAAGCACCAGCTGGCGATGTAGATGAGCCAATAGTATTGAGATTAGCAGATAACCACAATGAAGGATACCCAACAGTAAAGGGAGATAGAAAATTTGCAGAATTAGTTGAAGAGAGAACAGATGGTAAAATTAAAATCGAAGTATATCCTGGTGGGCAATTAGGAGATGAAAAAAGTGTTATAGAACAAGTACAATTTGGGGCTATAGACTTTACAAGAACTAGTATATCTCCATTAACTGAATTTAACAAAGATTTAAGTGTACTTATGTTACCTTATCTTTATAGAGACAGAGATCATATGTTTAAAGTATTAGATGGAGAAGTAGGAGATAAATTCTTAAAGAGTTTAGAAGATAACGATATGTTAGGACTTTGCTGGTTTGATGGAGGTTCAAGAAATTTCTACAATGCTAAAAAAGAAGTAAAAACTGTAGAAGATATGAAGGGATTAAAGATAAGAGTTCAACAAAGTAAGCTTATGATGGACTTAGTAACAGCAGTTGGAGCTTCACCTACACCAATGACATTTGGAGAAGTATACAGTGCATTACAAACAGGAGTAATAGACGGTGCTGAAAATAACTGGCCAAGTTACCTTTCAACAAGTCATTATGAGGTAGCTAAATATTTCACTGTAGATGAGCATACAAGAGTACCTGAGATGATCTTAGTAAGTAAAATGACTTATGATAAAATACCTGATGAGTACAAACCTATAATAGAAGAAGCTGCAAAAGAAGCTGCTCTATATCAAAGAGAAGAGTGGGAAAAGGCTGCAAAAGAAGCTGAAGAAAAAGTTGTAGAAAATGGAAACGTAATAACTAGAATAGATGAAGAAGCTAGAAAAGGATTCCAAGATGCAGTTAAACCATTATATGAAGAGTTTGGAGCAGGACAAGAAGATATAATAGAAAAGATATTGAATACCAAGTAGACTTTTAACAGAAGGTGAAGATTTCAATCTTCACCTTCTTTAAAAAGGAGGAGTAGCAATATGAAGTTTTTAAAGAAGATTATAGATTTTATAGATATGGTACTAGAGAATCTTGCTATGCTCTTTTTAGTGCTAATGACATTGATAATAACATATCAGGTAGCCACAAGATATTTTCTTAATAAAACTCCCTATTGGTCAGAGGAGATTTCATTGCTTTTAATGGTTTGGTTTGGATTTATGGGCATAGCTATTGGAGTGAAGAAGGGCATTCATATAAGCATTCAGTTTTTTGCAGAGAGGCTCCCTGCATCAATGCAGAAAGTAGTAATAAAGATTGATGAGCTTTTAATTGGTGTATTTGGGGTTTTACTATTTGTCCATGGTATTGGACTATGTAAAAAGACAGCTGTTTCTACTATGGCAGCAACTCAATGGCCTACATCTACATTGTATATTATGGTACCTGTTTCTGGATTTATGATAGTAGTATATTCTCTATCTAAAATTTTTGGCATAGAGGACGATATAGAAATAGAAAAAAGATGTATAGATGAAAAATAATTGTAGGAGGTGGATGATATGGTAAATACAGCAGCAATAGTTTTACTTATTGGATCACTATTTTTATTGCTTATTTTAAGGGTTCCAATAGCTTTTTCACTGGGACTTTCCACATTGGCTACTGCAATATATTTGGAAATACCTCCTATGGTGGTGACACAGCAAATGGTTAAAGGAGTACATTCCTTTTCTCTTATGGCAATTCCATTCTTTATATTGGCAGGAGAGATAATGGGAGAAGGAGGTATATCAAAACGTCTTATTGCATTTTCCAATGTAATAGTAGGTAGACTTAGAGGTGGATTGGCAATGGTTAATATATTGGCCAGTATGTTTTTTGGAGGTATATCAGGTTCGTCAGTTGCTGATACATCATCTATAGGTTCGATAATGATACCAATGATGGAAAAACAAGGATATGATAAAGATTATGCTATAAATGTCACAGTAACCTCATCAACACAAGGAGTAATTATACCACCTAGTCACAATGTAATAATATATTCATTAGCAGCAGGTGGACTTTCGGTTGGAAGACTGTTTTTAGGTGGCTTTTTACCAGGAGCATTGTTGGGAATATCTTTAATGGTACTAAGTTATATAATCGCAGTAAAGAGAAATTACCCAAAAGGTGAAAAGGTAAGCTTTAAAGAAGGGTTGAAGATTACATGGGAAAGTCTTTTAGGACTTTTTACCGCACTTATAATTATAGGCGGAGTTATTTCAGGGATATTTACTGCTACAGAATCTGCAGCAATAGCCACTGTATATGCATTTATAATTACGTTTTTTGTTTATAAAGAAATACCTTTATCCAGAATGAAATTAATCCTTAGAAATTCGCTTAAGACATTGGCAATGGTTATGGCTGTAATAGCAACATCTAGTGCCTTTGGATGGATGATGGCATATTTGAAGGTACCTACTTTGGTTACCAGTGGACTGATATCTATCTCTGATAATAAATATGTAATATTACTCATAGTAAATGTGATTTTATTATTTTTAGGAATGATAATGGATATGGCACCATTGATATTGATAACTACTCCAATATTGTTACCCGTTGTAACTAGTGTAGGGATGGACCCTATACAATTTGGTATAGTAATGATGCTTAATCTAGGTATTGGACTTATAACTCCACCAGTAGGTTCTACATTGTTTGTGGGATGTTCCATAGGAGGAATGCCCATAGAGAAGGTAGCAAAATCTCTAATGCCTTTTTATATAGTAATGTTTATATACTTACTATTATTAACCTTTGTACCTCAACTTACATTATTTATACCTAATTTATTGATGGGGTCTTAAATACTCGTTGGAAAGGGATGCTAATATGAGTAAAGAAACTGGTTTTGGTATTATAGGATGTGGAAGTGTATCAAGGTTACATGCCAAGGCTATATCGGAGATACCAGGAGCTAAATTAGTAGCATTGTGTAATAGAACGAGAGAAAAGGCAGAAAAGTTGGCACAAGAGTTTCAAGTAGATGCCATATATACAGACTATAGAGAGCTTATAGATAATGAAGATTTGGACGTATTAAATATACTGACTCCCAGTGGAACCCATGGTGAAATAGCTTGCTATGCTGCTAAAAAAGGAAAAAATGTAATAGTAGAAAAGCCCATGGAGATTGATTTGGATAGGGCAAAAGAGATGGTTGATACATTTGATAAATATAATAGAAAATTATCAGTTATATACCAACATAGAATGGATCCCGACACTATAAAATTAAAGAAAATTATAGCAGAAGGCGGATTTGGAAGACTAGTATTATCCGATGCACATATAAAGTGGTATAGAACTCAATCATATTATGATAGTGGCAAATGGCGTGGAACATGGGCCCTTGATGGTGGAGGAGTATTAATGAATCAGGGCATTCATACCATAGATTTGATGATTCATATTATGGGAGAAGTTGAAAGTGTATTTGCCTATTGTGATACACTGGGACATAAAAATGTTGAGGTTGAAGATATGGCTACTGCTGTATTGAGATTTAAAAGTGGGGCCTACGGTACCATTGTAGGTTCCACTTGCACATACCCTGGACTGCCTGCAAGGTTAGAAATTCATGGAATAAAGGGCTCTGCTAGATTAGAAGGAGATAAACTTATATATTTAAATACCTCAGATGAAACAATTGAGTTAGAAAATGATATAATTAAAAATACTGGGACATCTAATCCCATGGCTATAGACTATATGTCCCACAAAGCTCAGATAGAAGATATGGTTAACAGCATAAAAGAAGACAAAAGACCTCTAATAGATGGTGTAGAGGGTTTGAAGGCACTCAAATTAATATTAGCCATATATGAATCTGCAAGGAAGGGCGTAGAGGTGAAACTATAATAATTATAGGAGGTATTTTAAATGAAATTAAGTAAAGAACTTTGCAAGAATTATAAAAAATATCCAGAAAAAATTCTTCAATTTGGAGAAGGAAACTTTATAAGGTCCTTTGTGGATTGGATGGTAGATGATATGAATTGCAAAGGATTATTTAATGGAAGTGCAGTAGTAATTCAACCCAGAAAAAGAGACAGAGTTACAGTGCTTAACAATCAAGATGGATTATTTACATTATATCTAAATGGCATTAAAGATGGAGAAGCCAAAAGTACACATAAGATAATAAATGCCATAAGTAGAGGTATAAATACCTATACAGATTATGATGAATTTTTAAAAGTTGCTGAGAATCCAGAGTTGAGAATAATTACATCTAATACCACAGAGGCAGGAATTGCATTTGACGAAGACGATGAACTTACAGATAGACCTCAGACTAGCTTTCCAGGAAAGTTAACTGCATTTTTATATCATAGATATAAATCTTTTAACGGAGATAATAATAAAGGGTTTATAATATTACCCTGTGAATTAATAGATAAGAATGGACAGAAACTTAAAGAAATAATTTTAAAGTATGCAGAAAAATGGCATCTAGATAAAGGATTTATAGACTGGATAAACAATGCCAATACCTTTTGCAATACCCTTGTAGATAGGATAGTTCCCGGTTATCCTAAAGATAAGATAGATAAAATAACAGAGGAATTGGGCTACGAAGATGCTTTAGTAGCAGAGGGAGAAGTATTCCATTTGTGGGTAATAGAAGGTCCTAAGTGGATAAAAGATGAGTTTCCTGTGGATAAAGCAGGATTAAATGTGCTAGTTGTGGATGATATGACTCCATATAGAACTAGAAAGGTAAGGATATTAAATGGAGCTCATACAAGCATGGTGCCAGTAGGTTATTTATATGGTTTAGAGACAGTAAAAGAAGCAGTGGAAGATGAAGTGATCGGTAAATTTGTAAAGAAAGCTATATTTGAAGATATAATTCCTACCCTAGATTTATCGGAGAAAGAGCTTACTGACTTTGCAAATGATGTATTAGATAGATTTAAAAACCCATATATAAAACATAGACTTATAAGTATCTCTTTAAATTCCATGTCTAAATATAAAACTAGAGTATTGCCCTCTGTATTCAAATATAAAGAAATAAAAGGAGCATTACCCAATAGATTAGTATTTTCATTGGCGGCCCTTATAAGGTTTTATAAGGGAGAAATAAATGGTGAGCATATAGATTTATCAGACAATGAAGACATATTACAATTGTACAAAGGTCTTTGGGGAAATTATGATGGAACTAAAGAATATTTAGAAAAGATTGTAGAAGAAGTATTAGCATATGAAAAAAATTGGGATATGGACTTAAATAATGTAGATGGGTTAAAAGAAATGGTTTTGGAATACCTAGTAGATATAGAGAAAAAAGGGATTACTGAAGCTGTAAAGGAGTTAATGAGTAACAGCTAAAAAGGAGGTAGAAAATCATGGCTATAAAAGATAAAGAAATGTTAAAAAAGGTTGTAGAAAATACAGTTGAAGAGGTGAAGATTACTGATATTCATACCCATATATATTCTAAAGATTTCGGAGAACTTTTGTTATGGGGAATAGATGAACTATTAGTATATCATTATCTTGTTGCAGAATTTTTCAGATATTCTTCCATAGAGTATGATGAATTTTTCAAAAAAACTAAGAGAGAACAGGCCGATTTAATATGGCAGACACTATTTATTGAGCACTCTCCCGTAAGTGAGTCTGTAAGGGGAGTATTGACTGTACTTAAAAAATTGGGATTAGATGTAGAGTCTAGAAATCTTGATGAGTATAGACAATATTTTGACTCCATGGAATTAAATGATTATATTGATAAGGTATTTGAAATATCAGGTGTTAAAGAAGTAGTAATGACTAATGACCCCTTTGATGATAAAGAAAGCCCTGTATGGAATGAGATAGGAAATAATGATAGTAGATTTAAGGCTGCATTGAGGATTGATCCATTGCTAAATAGCTATGAAGACTCATATAACAGATTAGTTGAATGGGGATACAATGTAACTAAAGATTTGGATCAAAATTCTATAGAAGAAGTTAAAAGATTTTTAGCAGACAATGTAAAGAAGATGGATGCACTATATATGGCAGTATCTTTACCACCAAGCTTTTGTATACCAGAGGATTCTCTTAGGTCAAGACTGGTAGAAAATTGTGTTATACCTGTATGTAGAGAATTAAACATCCCCTTTGCAATGATGATAGGAGTTAATAAATTAGTAAATTATAAACTTCAATTAGCTGGAGATTCTGTTGGCAAAGGAAATATAAGAACAGTAGAATATCTATGTAATACTTATCCTGAAAACAAGTTTATGGTTACTATGTTATCTAAAGAAAATCAACACGAATTAGCTATAACGGCGAGGAAGTTTAGAAATCTTATGATATTTGGATGTTGGTGGTTCTTAAATAATCCTAGCATAATAGAAGAAATGACAAGGATAAGAATGGAGACATTGGGGTTATCTTTTATACCTCAACATTCTGATGCTAGGGTCCTTGACCAATTAATATATAAATGGGATCATTCAAAGAAGATTATATCAAAGATACTTATAGATAAATATAGTGACATAATGGATAATGATTGGACAATAACAGAAGAAGAAATAAAAAGAGATATCGATAATATATTCTCTAATAATTTTTGGGAGTTCTTAAATAAATAAGCCCCTACTTTAAATTAATATATATAAAAACATTTCCAGGGTATACTACTCTGGAAATGTTTTTATATATACTTTTTGGGTATAAATATATTTAATTCATTATTTCAATATAAAAGGTAGGGGATATAATGGAATTAGAAAATATAAATAAAATATTGAATAAAAGAAAAGAATGTCCTATGGGGATTAATGAAAGCTTTTCTGTGCTATTGCCATTGATAGATATAGATGGAGAATTACATCTAATATATGAAATAAGAGCAGAACATCTGGAGACACAGCCAGGAGAGATATCCTTTCCCGGGGGAATGGTGGAATGGGGAGAAACCCATGAAGAAGCAGCCGTAAGGGAAACGGAAGAAGAACTTAATATATCTAGAAAAAATATAGAGATTATAGGTAAAACAGATTTTCTTATAACACCATTTAATATAGCAATATATCCCTTTGTGGGAGTTATAAAAAATGTAGATTTAAAGGATATAAGATTTAGTAAATGTGAAGTTGATGATATATTTACTGTACCATTAAAATTTTTCTTGTCAGAAGGACCATTGGAGCATTTTCTCTATATGGAACCTAAACCTGAAAGAGAATTTCCCTACCATATGGTTCAACGAGGTAAGGCATATGATTGGAGAATAGGCAAGTATCCTGTATTATTTTATGAATATAATAACTATATAATATGGGGAATAACTGCCAGAATAACTAGAAATTTTATAGATATATTGAAATATAGCTTTTAGTTCTTAGTTTTTAGTTCTTGGTTCTTAGGACAAACTACGGACTACGAGCTACCAACTATGGACTACCAAAAGGAGGATGTAAAATGTCAAAGGTATTGATTAATTTAAATTTACCATTTATGGAATTTTCCAAAGATTATGTAGAACAGTTGAGGAAAAATTATAGCCAGTATGAGTTTATAGTATGCAATACTAAAGATGATGTATTGAATAATATTCATGATGCAGAGGTATTAATAACATTTAAATTTGATAAAGAAATGTTAGATAGGTCCAATAATAACTTAAAATGGGTGCAAGGTGCCAGTGCAGGGGTAGATTTTATGCCTTTGGAAGATATGGGAAAGAGAGGTATGATTTTAACCAATGGTAGAGGAATACATAAGGTACAGATGGCTGAATATGCCATAATGGCTATGATTATGCTTTCAAGGAATTTCCATGTGATGGTTAGGGATCAGTTTAATAATGTTTGGGGTAAAAATATAGTTCAAGGAGAAATAAATGGAGCTACAGTAGGTATTTTAGGATTGGGAAGTATAGGTAGAGAGACCGCCAAAAAGGCATCACTCATGGGAATGAATGTAATAGGGTTAAAGAATACTAAGGCTGATGTACCCTATGTAAATGAAGTATATGGACCAGAAGAGATGGAGATATTATTTGAGAAAAGTGATTATGTAATAAATTTATTACCGTATACGGAAGAGACAGAAAAAATAATAGATCAGAAATATTTTAATATAATGAAGGAAAGTGCTTCTTTTATAAATATAGGCAGAGGAAAAACAGTTAATGAAAAGGACTTAATAAATGCATTAGAGAATGAGTCAATAAAAGCTGCAGTTATGGACGTATTTTATGAAGAACCTTTAGATGAAAATAATCCGTTGTGGAGTCTAGAAAATGTAATCATAACTCCCCATATATGTGGTCAATCCACAAAATATATGGATAGGTTATTTGATATAGTAGAACAGAATATTAAGGCATATGTAAAAGGAAATAAGGATGATATGATAAACTTAGTAGATTTAAATAAAGGATATTAATCAAAAGTAGCTTGGAAATAAATTCCAAGCTACTTTTTTATTAACTATGGTCTAATGAACATTTGTGTCCAATAAGGAGTACCATTTTTATTTACAACATACCCTACACCTATCTCTGTAAAGTTAGGAGAAAGGATGTTTTTTCTATGTCCTGCTGAATTCATCCAACCATTCATAACTTGTTCTGCACTTCTTTGCCCCATAGCTATATTTTCACCAGCATATGAGTAGCTGATACCAAATTGTTTCATCATATCAAAGGGACTACCATAAGTTGGTGATGTATGACTGAAGTATCCTTTATCACTCATGTCTTGAGATTTAGTTTGTGCAACTTTTGATAATTCTGCACTATATTTTAATGGTTCAAGACCAGCCTTGCTTCTTTCAGCATTAACAAGATTTACTATTTGCATTTGTATAGAATTTGAAGTGGTGATTACGTTGTTGTTTGTTGAAGGTTTTTCACTGTTTTCGATTGTTACGTTATTGTTTGTTGAAGGTTTTTCACTGTTTTCAATTGTTACGTTATTGTTTGTTGAAGGTTTTTCACTGTTTTCAATTACTACGTCATTGTTTGTTGAAGTTTTTTTATTGTTTTCAATTATTATGTTATTGTTTGTTGAGGGCTTGTCCTTAGGTCTTGTTGTAGAATTATTGTTTTCTACATCTTTTTTATAGAATCTAGAAAAGTCATTGTCTGCAAATTTTCTTATTGCATTCCAATTGATACTAAGATCCCTATTAGTTGAGGTCTTATATCTGGTACCTTGGTTTTGGATTTCAGTGCAATCATCTAGATTTTGGCCTTTCATACTTAATACAATCCTAGATACATCTTTGTTTATTTGCCCTCTATTTATGTCATAAGTACAATCACTACCAAATGCTAAACTTGAATTTAAAACCATTAATCCAGTCAATATAGACGGGACTAAAAGCTTAAACTTCTTTCTTTTCATAAAATACTTCCTCCTTTATTTTTGAAAAAATTTTGTCAAGTAGAATCAGTGAAAAACTTATGTAGATTATAACACTGGTATTATAATAAAAAAAGCTGTAATGTTTACATAACTAGGGATAAATATGTATAATAGTTAGTAGTTAGTTGTAAGTGGTTAGTTGTTAATATACAGGGAAATTATTCTGTATTGGAAAGCAGTTACTAATTAATGTAGAATATAGTTAGTAGTTGGTAGTTGGTAGTTGGTAGCTAGTAGTTGGTAGTTAGTAGTTCAATGATGAAATCCTGCGGATTTCTTCCACCAACTAAGAACTAAGAACTAAGAACTAAGAACTAAGAACTAAGAACTAAGAGCTAAGAACTATCTGTATTAATATTATTTTAGAAAATAAATAGTAAAGGAGAGGGTCTATATTATTACAATTACTAAATTAAAAGAAATTGATACATCTAATAAAGAAAAGTTTTATGGATACTTAAATAAGAGATTGTCTGGAGTTATATCTGAAGAGTCTGATTGGATTGCAAGTACATCTAATGCTGCAAGTTTATTGGGGCTTCTAATGGATGATATAAATTGGGCAGGGTTTTATTTTCACAGAAAAAAAGAGTTGATTTTAGGACCATTTCAAGGCCGACCTGCATGTACCCGTATACCAATAGGACAAGGAGTTTGTGGAACAGCAGCAGAAACCTTAGAAACTCAAGTTGTACCTGATGTAAATAAATTTCCAGGACATATAGCATGTGATATAGAATCACAATCAGAGATAGTTATTCCAATAGTAAATGATGAAAAGTTGATAGGGGTGCTAGATATAGACAGTCCCACTAAAAATAGATTTGATCAACAAGATAAAAAGTACTTAGAAGAATTTGTAGAAATACTTAATAAATATATAAAATGGGAAGTAATTTAGGGGTAGTAAAAAGAAAGTTAGTAGTTAAATGATGAAGTCCAAAGGATTTCCACCATAAACTACTAACTATTATCCACTAACTAAATAATATTCACTTGATGATATACTTTTTTACCTTTTCTTATAATAATTTTCCCATCTTTAAAATCATCTAATGTGATATTTAAATCTATATCTTCTACTCTATTGTCATTTACATAGATACCACCTTGTTTAACTAATCTTCTACCTTCACTTTTTGAAGATGTAAGTTCTAATTCATTAAGCAAAGTAAGCACATCCATGCCTTCATTAAATTTAGATTTTTCTATATCGGTAGATGGCATAGAATCAGTGGCTTTACCTTGACCAAATAGAGACTTAGCTGTATCCTGTGCTTTTTTAGCTTCCTCTTCTCCATGGACTATTTTAGTAAATTCATATGCGAGTATTTCTTTAGCTTTATTGATTTCTGCTCCTTCTAAAGAAGATAATCTTTTAATTTCATCCATAGGTAAAAATGTCAATAGACATAGACAATTTTCCACATCTGCATCATCTATATTTCTCAAATATTGATACATTCTATATGGTGATGCCTGTTCAGGATCTATCCAAAGGGCACCAGCTTCAGTTTTACCCATTTTTTTGCCTTCACTAGTTGTAAGAAGTTTAAATGTTAGACCGTATGCAGGTTTTCCTTCCATTCTTCTTATTAAGTCAGCCCCTGAAATAATATTTGACCATTGATCATTGCCACCTAATTGTAGCTGACAACCATATCTTCTATATAATTCTAAGAAGTCATAGGATTGCATAATCATGTAGTTGAATTCTAAGAATGAAAGTCCTTTTTCCATTCTAGATTTAAAACATTCTGCAGTAAGCATTCTATTTACAGAGAAATTCTTTCCAATGTCCCTTAAAAATTCAATATAGTTTAGATTCCTAAGCCAATCAGCGTTGTTTACTGATAATCCGTTTTCTCCATCTATAACCAAATACTTAGATAATTGTTCAGTTATTCTATTTGCATTGTGGTTTATTTGGTCAACAGTGAGCATCTTTCTAATATCACTTCTGCCAGAGGGATCTCCTACCATTGCAGTACCGCCTCCAACTAAAGCTATAGGTCTATGTCCAGCCCTTTGAAGATGCATCATAACCATGATCTGAACAAAATGTCCTAAATGCAAACTATCTCCTGTAGGGTCAAATCCTACATAAAATGTTACTGATTCTTTACCTAATAATTCTCTTATTTCATCTTCATGGGTTGCCTGCTCAATAAAGCCCCTTTCTTTTAACACATCATAAACATTTCTTTCCATACTAAATACCTCCATTTTTATGATTTTATTATGCAAATAAAAAAGGGCCTTCCAATCCTGTTAAGGACGAGAAAACCCGCGGTACCACCTTATTTACATCTAAGAGATGCCTCTTTGGTCGGATTAACGAACCGACATATCGCAATGTTCTACCATTGAAACTCCAGAATGTAATTTCAATTTTTATGCAACATAGACTTTGCACCAACCAGCCTACTCTCTGATTATAGACATAAAAATCTACTAAATCCTTCATAGTCTTTGAATATGTATTTATAGTCTATCATATAGATATATGTTTTTTTTGTCAAGGGGGTAAAATGAATTAGTTAGTAGTTAAAATAATAATAGCTAGTAGTTAGCAATTGATGGATAAATCCTATGGATTTTATCATTAAACTACGAACTACGGACTACCAACTATATCCAACAAAATAGAGGTAGACATATATGTCTACCTCTACGAACTACCAACTAATTTTACTCAACTGTAATTTCTTTTTCGCTTTCCCAAAGTCCATGTATATTACAGTAGCTAACTACATGAATTGTACCTGATTTACTAAGTTTTACACAAGTCTTAACTTCAGGATCATTTAATATATCTCCTTCACCATGGGCAGTGAAATTATAAGTACCTATTTCAACAGGGAATTTTGCTCCCTCTGGATGGAAAAATACCTTGAACCATGATATATGATGCTCAATAGTATTTGGATGTTTAATTTCATCTCCTATTGAAACTCCTAATTCAAAAGCCTCTCCTGCCTTTACCTTTTCAGGGCTATGTATAACAGGAACGTGTTTTTCACCTTTCCAATCACCAGTTTGTAATAATTTACCTAAACTCATTAATATCTCCTCCTTGACCTTCATTATTATCATCTCTAAAAATATATATACCCACAATGATAAAAATAACACAGATTTTTTAAAAAGAAAATAAAACCAAGGGCAAAGAACTAAGAACTACACTTTTTACTGGTAAAAAGTATACTGTTTTGCTAAAATAATAATGAATCTAATATGAATGGAGAGATTGCATGTTGAAACTTAAACTGATAGCAACTTCTACCTTTGGTCTTGAAGCTGTAGTAAAAAGAGAGATACAAGATTTGGGATATGAAGATATAGAAGTAGAGAATGGGAAAATCACATATACTGGAGATGAAAGGGCGATAGCCAAATCTAATTTATGGCTTAGAAGTGCTGATAGGGTATTATTGAAAATGGGAGAATTTAAGGCTAGATCCTTTGAAGAACTATTTGAAAAGACCAAATCCTTGCCATGGGACGAATTTATTCCAGAAGATGGAGAGTTCACTGTCACAGGTAAGTCTGTGAAATCACAATTACATAGTGTACCTGATTGTCAAGCTATAGTAAAGAAGGCAGTAGTGGAAAAAATGAAAAGTAGGTACAATAGAGATTGGTTTGAAGAAACGGGACCTAAATTTACTATACAAGTAGCACTATTGAAGGATACAGCAACTCTAACTATAGATACCAGTGGAGTAGGGCTACATAAGAGGGGATATAGAGAAGAGGCTGTAGAAGCTCCATTGAAGGAGACATTGGCAGCAGCCATGGTTAATTTGAGTTTTTGGGATAAAAATAGAATCTTTTTAGATCCATTTTGTGGTTCTGGAACTATACCTATAGAGGCGGCTATGATAGGCAGAAATATAGCGCCAGGATTAAATCGTTCCTTTGCCTCTGAACAATGGTCAATTATAGGAAAGGATATATGGAAAGAAGAAAGAGTAAATGCCCTTAAAGCTATAGATCAAGATGTGGAACTAAAGATATATGCTCAAGATATGGATCCTGATGCTATTGAAATAGCTAAAGAAAACGCATATAAAGCTGGAGTAGATGATTGTATAAGATTTCAATTAAAAAGAATGGAGAACATAAATACAAAAGATGAATATGGTGTAATAATATGTAACCCTCCATATGGAGAAAGGCTGGGAAGGAAAAAACAAGTGGAAAAACTATACAAAACTATGGGAAAGAAGTTTGAAAAACTATCTACTTGGTCTAAATATATTATTACATCTAATGAAAATTTTGAAAAACTATACGGAAAAAAGGCCAGCAAGAAGCGTAAATTATATAATGGCAGGATAAAAGTAGACTATTATCAGTACTATGGTCCTAAACCACCAAAAAAATAGGTGAAAAAAGTAGTAAATTGTGTTATCATTGTATGAGTCAAAAAAATAACATAAAAGGGGGGATTAACTGACTAATTATGTCAGTGATTTCATGAAAAAAAGAAAAATTATATCATTATTATTAATTATTGTACTTTCTATAGGAATACTTTCAGCATGTGGACCTAAAGAACCCAAGGAGATTTTAAAGAAAGCAACTGAAGAATCTGCTGATATGAAGACAGGTACTCAAAGTTTTGAAATGGGTATAAAATTAGATATACCAATGGAAAATGAAGATCCATTTGCGTCTATGATATTAAATGCCATAAACAATGGAAAAATATCAGGAACATTTGCATCAGATACTAATGAAATGAAGACATTTGGAGATTTTACATTGGATTTAGATGGCATATCTTATAAATGTGAATTATACTTTAGTCCTGAAAAATCTGCTATTAAGGTACCTATGGTAGATAAGTATATACTATTAGACGATGAAGAAATGAAAAACATGTCTGATGAGGACCAAGTTAAAGAGATGCAGAAACTGTCCATAGATATGGTAAATTCAATCCTTGATGAGTTAGAAGATGATAGCCTTTCAAAGAAAGAGGATGTTGTACTTAATACACCAGAGGGTGATGTTAAGGTTACAGAAATAACAATGGATATATCTGATGAAAAAATCAAGACTATAATAAAGGATATAGTTCCAACATTATTTGAAAATCCTGCTATGAGAGAGATGATGGTACCTAGTATAAAACAACAATTAGAATTAGAAGGCAAAGAAGCAACAGATGAGGCTGTGCAGGCAGAATTAGACAATAGCTTGAAGGAATTTAATGAAGGATTTACTGAAATAGAAGATATACTTACATTTAATGAGGTAAAAATAGTTTACGGAGTAGATGATGATTATAATATAAGATCATCTAAGATTAAATTAGATTATAAAATGCAAGATAAGGAAACAGGCGAAGAATTGGGAATAGTTATAGATGCTGAAGGCAAGGTATGGGGAATAAATGAACCTATAGAAATTGAAGAGCCAGAGCTTACAGAAGAAAACAGTATAAAAATGGAAGAACTAATGAACCAATTTATGATGCCTATGCCTGAACCAGAACTAGAACAATTACCAGAAGAACAATAATAGTTAGTAGTTAATAGTCGGTAGTTAGTAGTTGATGGTTGAAATCTTATAGATTTCCTTGTTAAACTACTAGCTACTAACCGTTAACTACTAATTTTTTTATACTTTTCTTTTAATAACTTTCTTTTTCCATTTACCTGTCATATAAATGCCAAATCCTATAATACATATAAATGCATTACTTAAAACCATTGAATACCATACAGAACTGGGACCAAGATTAGTAAATTTTTTAAATATAAGTATCATGGGTATTCTCAATCCCCAAAGTCTTCCCATCATTATAATCATAGCAGATATAGTATGACCAGAGCCTTGGAATGTACCTATAAATATCTGAAAAAATCCCACCAACGGTAATCCCATAGAAATAAGCTTTAAATATTGACTGCCTTGTTTTAACACAATGGCATTATCTGAAAAGATTCCAACAACTTTTTCAGATAAAGAAAATATTATTGAACCACCTATTACCAAAAATATAGTAGCTATAAATGCACTGGTTTTAACAGCTTCCTTTGCCCTTTTGATATTGTCTGCACCTAAATTTTGTCCAACTATAGTAGCAAGGGCACTACCTATTCCCATAGCTGGCATAAGGATAAGTGAATTTATCCTATTTCCTATTCCAAACGCAGTGATGGTTTCCTCTCCAAAAGAGAGTATAAATATATTTAATACTGTGAATCCCAATGCAGCAGTAGATTGACCTATAGATGATGGCAATCCTATCTTTATAATTTTTTGTAAAAGTTCTTTATTAAATATTAAATCCTTTTTAGTTAATTGAATCCCTGTGTTTTTGTTAAAGAGTGTATATAAAGCATATATGGCAAATACGCCTCTAGCCAATACTGTAGCCAGTGCAGCACCTTGTATATCCATATCTAAAACAAATATAAATATTGGGTCTAAAATTATATTTAGTCCTACAGATAATGCGCCATATCTCATGGGAGTCATTGTGTCCCCTTGACCTTGTTTTATGGCATTAAAAGCAAAAAAAATAAACATAGTGGGCATACCTAAAAATATAATTCTTAAAAACTCATTGGAGTAAGTAAATAAGTCTCCTTCTCCTCCCATAAACCTTATGATATGGGGAGATATGATAAACCCAATAATGCCCAATACAAATGAAAACACCAATGAAAATGATATGATCTGTCCAGCTATATATTTTGCTTTAGTATAATTGTCAGACCCTATATACTGAGATATAAGGGTGGTACCTGCTATAGAAACACCTATACCTAAAGACATCATAAAAAAGATTACTGGCCAAATTAGAGTAATAGCTGCTACTTCTGTATCACCTAAAATACTTACAAAATAGGTATCCGTTAAATTATATATAGTTTGGATTAAATTATTAATCATCAACGGTCCTGATAATACAAGTATTACCTTGGACATTTTTCCTTCCAAAATAAACTCTCTTTTTTTTGAATAATTCATTTATAACACCTTCTTTTAGATACAATTATACCATTAATTATTTCGGGTATCAAAATAGTTTTTTCAATCAATAATTAATAGATAACTGTCTTTTCTAATATTTCTTCGTCCCATTTGTTTAATACTTCCATAGAAGACATCATACCATAAAGAATTACAGTGATATTATATTCATCAAAATATTTTATGTATACCCTTCCATACAAATCAATCACTGGAAAGTTGTTGATATCATTGTCTAAATGAGGAGGTCTGCCATATTGTATATACCCTCTCTTGTGGGATTTAAATCTATGTATAGGGCTATTGGTCTTGATCTTGGCATCTACCTTGGTCCAATTAGTATGACCTAGATATTCAATATTTTTATTGATATCAGTTATATCAAAATTGAATGAGGATTTTGTTGAGTCAAGTCCTAGAGAGGCGAGAACCAAATTTTTTTGATCATATGTGACCAGTTTAGATATCTCGTCAATATTCAATGTATTATTTTTATTGTAACCGAACATATTTATGGGATTTTCATTATCTCTTATTATATATGCACCATAAAAACTACTGTAATATGGAGAATTTGAATCATAATAAGAAGACATACCAGATTTATGATTAAATGCACCGAAATTGTATAGGATAGTTATGGATAGGTTCTTATTTATGTGTTTAGAAAATCCTTTATCATTATTAAAATATATCATAAAGGGATACCAGTCCCTTTCTTTTGTAGAAAGGCCACCAGGGATATGTATATTGAAGTCTATTTTATTTATTAAACTATCACATTTATGTATAAAGCTATAGGGGAACATTATAGCATAGCTTTTCAAAGGATAATATAAGTTATAGTTTATAATTAAAAAAGATATAATTAAAATTGATATTAGAATCAAATTCCTTTTTTTATTAATAGTCATTAAAAATAACCTCTCTTTTAAAGCTAAAAACTTAATTATTTAGTTGCTTTTCTTAAATTATATCCCAAAATAAAAAAATAATGAATAAAGCATAGTAAATTGTGGTAATATAATATTATGATGCAAATAACAATCAGTTGCATTTACATGAGGAGGAAAATTATGAAGAAAAAAAAGATATTAACGATAGGCTCTGTATTTTTAATATTAATATTGACAATAACAGGATGTGCAAAAGAAGTAGACAACAAGTCTCAAGAAGATGGCAAGATAGAAGTTTATGCCAGTATATACCCCCTATACGATTTTGTAACTAAAATAGGGGGAGAGAGGGTCAATGTAAATCTTATAGTGCCCCCAGGGGCAGAACCCCATGATTGGGAACCAACAGCTAAACTATTAGTAAGGATGAAGGAGTCAGATATCATCATATATAATGGTGGTGGTATGGAATCTTGGATTGAAAGGGTAAAAGGAGCTATAGATGATGAACAGATACATTTTATAAATTCATCAAAAGGTATAGACTTATTGATGGATAGTGGAGAACATCATGAAGGTGATAATCATGGCAAATACGATCCCCATATATGGTTGGACCCTATTAATGCTATAAAACAAGGAGAGAATATCAAGAATGCATTGATAAAAATTGATGGAACTAATAAGTCATATTATGATGAAAATTATCAGAAATTTGTAACTGATATGAAAGAGCTAGACAGTCAATATAGAGAAGCTATATCCAATAGTCCTAGAAAAGAGCTAGTAGTATCCCATGCGGCCTTTGGATATTTAGCAAATAGATATGAACTAGTTCAAATCCCAATTAAGGGTATAACTCCACAGGAGGAGCCTACTCCATCTAAAATGGCTGAAATATCAGATATGATTAAAGAAAAAGGCATCAAATATATCTTCTTAGAGTCTTTATCAAATGATAGAATATCTAAGGTTTTGGCTGAAGATACAGGTGTAGAGGTTATGACTTTGGATACATTGGGAGGACTATCTCCTGAACAAATGGAATCGTCAGATTATATATCTGTAATGGAACAGAACTTAGAAAAAATAATAAAGGCATTGGGAGAATAAAATATGAAAGATGTAATAAATATAGAAAATTTAAGCTTTAAATATGAAAATAATCAAGTACTAAATAATGTAAATATAGATATAAAAGAAGGTGATTACTTAGGCATTGTTGGGCCTAATGGATGTGGAAAGAGTACATTGATAAAGCTCATGTTAAACCTTCTTAGTCCACAGAAAGGTAATATAAAAATTTTAGGACAAGATTTAAAGAAGTTTAATAGATGGAATAAAATAGGATATGTGTCTCAAAAGGCAAATAGCTTTAATGGTAGTTTTCCTGCCACTGTTTATGAGGTAGTAGCTGCTAATTTATATGCCACGGTGAGTCCTTTTAAACATATGAAATCCAATAAAAATATAGAAGTAGATAAATATTTAGATATAGTGGGAGCAAAGGAATATAAGCATAAACTTATAGGGAATTTATCTGGAGGACAACAGCAGCGAGTTTTTATAGCAAGGGCATTGGTTACTAATCCAGAGATTATAATACTTGATGAACCCACTGTAGGTGTAGATATTGAATCACAGACTAAATTTTATGATTTACTGGATGTATTAAACAAAAATATGAATATAACTATAATTATAGTAACCCATGATATAGGTATAATAGCCAAGAGAGCAAAAAAGATAGTTTACTTTGAAAATAAAGAAGTAAACGTAAAAGAAAATATTTCTAAAGAGAATATGATAGAAATTATAAATAAGATGTACGGGAAAAGTAATTTTTAGCTCTGAATATATAGGGATCTAATGGTCAAGAAAAGGAGAATGACAATGGAATGGTTACAACATGAATTTATGCAGAGGGCATTATTATCAGGTATCATGATTGGGATCCTTTGTCCCACCATCGGCATATTTGTAGTATTGAGAAGGATGTCCCTTATAGGAGATAGTCTGTCCCATGTGGCATTGTCGGGAGTTGCAATTGGTATAATAACAGGGGCTTCTCCTACAGTTATGGCATTATTGGTGTCAGCAATAGCAGCCCTAGGAATAGAGGGATTAAGAAAAAAATATGAAAAGTATGCAGAACTTTCCATAGCCATAATATTATCTACAGGATTAGGGTTAGCAGTAGTACTGATAAGTTTGGCTAAATCCATAAACATAGATATCTTTGGCTATTTATTTGGCAATATAACCACGGTACTACCCAATGACTTAAGATTAATAGTCTTATTGGGGATAGCCATAATATTATTTATAATGATAACTTATAGACAGTTATTTTATATAGCATTTGATGAAGTTGGAGCTAAAGTTTCAGGAGTACCTGTAAGACATCTCAACTTAATATTTATGATAGTGGTGGCTGTAACAATAACATTATCTATGAGGGTGGTGGGGGTATTATTAGTTTCATCCCTTATGGTAATACCTGTAGCTACCAGTATACAAATAGCCAAAAGTTTTAAAAAAGCTATGATTTTAGCAGTAATATTTGCACAGATTTCAGTGATATCAGGCATAATAATATCCTATTATCTGGAATTGGCATCAGGAGGAACCATAGTATTGGTATCGGTGCTTTTATTGTTGATAGTATTGGGAAGCAAAAAGTTAGAAAGATGGAAAGCTTGAAAAAATTAATAATACAGAGTTTGCTTACTAGAGTTTATAGACTATGAACTAAAAAACTGGAGTGATAATATTGATTGGATTTAAAGATTTGGAACAAAAGCTTAAAGACAACGGATATAAAACAACTAAACAGAGAAGGGCCATATTACAAGTATTATATGAAAATGTACAGAGATTTATATCAGCAGAAGATATATACAATAAAACTAAAGAAAAATTTAACACTACTAATTTTTCTACTGTATATAGAAACTTGGAGATATTGGAGAGATTAGGGATAATACACAAGACAAATATAGAGGATGGGATATCTGTATATGAGTTGATATGTCATCGAGAACATCATCACCATATTATATGTAAAAAATGCGGAAAGACAGAAATAATAGACTTTTGTCCCTTTGAAAATATAGAACATATATTGGATGATAAAGGATTTGAGGCCACTGAGCATAAATTTGAAGTATATGGGTACTGTAGTAAATGTAAGAGTGATGTTTAATTATCTGGATACAAGGGTATAAGGTTTATGACGGGCATTAAAAATATAGTAGGGGGTAGAGGAATATGATTATTTACACAAAAACTGGAGATAAAGGGGAAACTAGTCTTTATGATAATAAAAGGGTATCTAAAGACAGTGCTAGAGTAGAAAGTTATGGTACTATAGATGAATTAAATTCTGCCATAGGATTGGCAAAGAACTTTATAGAGGACAAAGAAGTATATGATTTTTTGAATTCTGTTCAGAGAAAATTATTTGATGTTGCAGCCCAGTTGGCCACAGAAGATGAGACTAAGCTTAAAGTTAAAATAGTAGAAGAAGATGTGGAAAAATTAGAAAAATATATAGACAAGTTATTAGAAAAATTTAAAAAACCAGATCACTTTATAATACCAGGATGTGGAAAGGCATCAGGTTTTCTACATTTAGCTAGAACTATATGTAGGAGGGCCGAAAGAAGAATAATAACTTTATCTAAAATAGCAAGGATAGATCCCATGGTTATAAAATATGTAAATAGATTATCCGATGTACTATATACTGTGGCTAGATATGTAGAAGAGTGTTATGAAGAAGTAGTTTTTGATAAAAAATAGATATAGAGAAAACAACATATGAATAAAGGAAAGCTCTAAAATCCATGAGATTTAGGGCTTTTTTTGTTTATATGTTAAATTAAAGTTTAAAACATACAAAAATATGTAAAAAAATATTATGCTGTGATATAATACTATAAAAAAGAGTATATAAATGCCCGTATCTCTTTATATAGAATAAGGGGGAAAATATGCTAAAAGACATTATTATTTCTTCAAAGAATAATCTAAAAGTTCACAAGAGGCTAGCATATGATATATTGGATGGAATGGCTGACTGGGTTAGAGTAATCGACAAAAATTCAGTCGTAATATATGCCAATAAGCCTATGATTCAAGAGCTTGGGATAGAAGTAATAGGACAGAAATGTTTTAAATGCTTAGGGAAGGATAAGCCCTGTGATAGATGTATAACAGAAACTACCATGAGTACAGGTGTAATAAGTGAAAAAGAAGAGATTGTAGGAGATAAAATATATTCAGTAAAGAGTTCACCAGTTAAAGATTTAGATGGAAATATATATGCTGCTGTAGAAGTTTTTAGAGATGTTACTAGAGAAAGGAAATTAGAATCTGAGGTGTTAAAGAAGAATAAAAAGATGAGAAAGGACCTTGAATTTTCCAGAAGATTACAAAAAAAGATACTTCCTGAGAGGGGAAACTATGGTTCAGTATATATAGATTATATGTATAAACCATCAGAGGCCTTAAGTGGAGACATTTTTGATGTGTTCAATATAGATGAAAGATATACAGGTATATATATTAGTGATGTAATGGGCCATGGAGTAACGGCATCCATGATGACCATGTTTATAAGGCAGTCTATGAGAGCTATAAAGGATAAAATTATCAAACCTGAAATGGCTCTGAAAAAGTTACACAAGATGTTTTTGAATCTCAAATTAGATGATGACCAATATTTCACAATATTTTATGGAATAATAGATAAAAAAAATAAACAATTTGTATATGTAAATGGAGGACATAATTCCATTCCATTACTAATAAGAGAAGATAATATAATTCCTTTAGAATTAAGAGGTTATCCTATTACCTATCTTTTTGATAATATAGATTATGTGTCAAAGACTATTGATATAGATAAAGATGATAAGATACTTTTTTATACTGATGGAATAATAGAAGCTAAGAATCCTAAAGGAGAAGTATTTGGGTTTGAAAGACTATTGAAAATAGTAAAGAATAATTTTAAATATGACATAATAAGTTCTATAGAAGAAGGACTATCAAATTTTAATTATAATATGAGAGAGGATGATTTAGCCATAGTAAAGGCTAGAATATTAGACTTAGATGAAAGAAGGTAAGAAATGAATATTATAACTTTTGATCCTTTTAGGACTATAGGTATAAATGGTGTTAAATATATAAAACCAGAGAATGTGTTTGCAAATATAGAAGATATAAAAGAGGCAGATTATATTTTATTCCCCCAATACTGGCAAGTAAACTTTTTAGTTTATGGATTGAATAAAAAAATATTTCCAAATATAAATACTTTTCATTTGGGTCATAACAAGATAGAGATGACTAGGGCTCTTTTGGCAACATTTCCAGAACATGTCCCATATACTATAATTAGTGGGAAAACTGGTGATAGTGTAAATAAATTGGAAGAAGATATGGGATATCCATGTGTGGCTAAAGAAGTAAAAAACTCCATGGGACAGGGCGTTTTTTTGATAAATAATAGAAAAGAATTAAAGACATATGTTAACAATAATGACACTTTATATATACAAGAAAAATTGCCAATAGATAGAGATTTAAGAGTTGTATATGTGGGTAATAAAGTTATTGGGGCTTACTGGAGAATAGGAAGAGAAGGTGTATTTCATAATAATATAGCTAAGGGTGCTACATTTTCCTTTGAGGATATACCTGAAGAAGCAATAAAATTAGTTGATGATGTGGCAAATAAACTGGGCATAAATCATGCAGGGTTTGATGTGGTGAAAGTAGAAAATAAATACTATATCCTTGAATTTAACGTGTTATTTGGAAATGAAGGATTAAAACAATTGGATATCTCTGTATCCGATATAATATATAAATATATTATGTCAGACTTTGACCCTAATAACCCCAGATTTCCAGGATTTCCACGAAAACTTGTATCATAGATTGATAATTATCTTATTTAAAATAGGGCTTTATAGGAATAATTATCCACAAAAGAATAAAATATCGGTTTTATTTATATAATATGGAAAATTAAGAAGGAATTTATGCTTTTAAGTCGAATATAACTTTAGATAAATAATATATTATATGGATGTAGTAATGGACAAATATTTATCAAGTTATATAACATAATGGAGTGTCTAAAAATGTCGCATACTAGGATAAAAAGCATAAAAACTAAAATAATTATATTGGCATTAATTATAACGACTATGGTAACTTTAACTATGATAGTCATATCAAATATGTTATCTGTAAGTAATCTGAATTCTTTAATAAATGAAAATTGGCAAAGGAATATAAAAGGATATTCAGATACTATTGGCAATTGGATTCAAGAAAGAAAGACGGAAATGAATGTATACTCAAATATTCCAATCATGAAAACTATGGATTGGAGAGATATATATCCTTATTTGAAGAGAGAGACAGATGAAAATAAGAGTGTATACAATTTTTTATTTATAGCAGATAAAAATGGAAAATATCATACTGTCACAGAAGGTTTGTCAGGAAGTATATTTGGTAGGGAATATTTTAAAAAAATTATGGAGGGCAGTACTGTAGTTTCAGAACCATTGATATCTAAAACAGGTAATCAACGGGTAATAGTGGTTGCATCACCTATAAAGGATAATAATGACGAAATTATAGGATTAGTTGGAGGAACTATAAATTTAATAAGGTTATACGATTTTATAGAGAGGTTCAATACTAATAATCCCTCTTTTGAATTTTTTATAATAAATAAAGAAGGGTTTATGATAACCCATAAAGATAAATCCATGATTATGACTACCAATATCAATGAACAATCGTTGGGAGTAGAAACTAATAATGAGTTTACAGATATTTTAGTTAATAAAGAGGGTGTAATCGGAAGGAATTCTAAAGAAACTGATAAAATTTATTATTTTTCAGAGATACCAAATACAGATGGATGGAAAGTGATAGCCAAGATACCTAAATCTTATTTTATGAGTCCTGTAAATAAAGCAAGTAGAAAACTCATTTTTATAGGTTTCATAGGTATAGTCATAGGAGTAGTTCTGGCATTTATTTTATCTAGAAAGATATCAAGACCTATAGAGAATTTAAAAAAGGTGTTTGATAAGGCATCAGAAGGAGATTTGACCGCTAGAGCCAATATAGAAACCAATGACGAGATAGGCCAGGCCAGTAAAGGATTCAATAAGATGATGGATACTATTGAGTATATGACCTATAATGACGAGCTTACAGGTATGTATAATATGAATTTTCTTATAAAAAGGTTGTCCCATATAATAAGTAATAATACAATAAATGATAGTCAATTGGCTGTGATAGTTATAGGGCTAGATAAATTTAAACAAGTCAATGATACCTTGGGACATAATATAGGAGATAAGCTATTAAAAAGGGTGTCATCACAATTAAATAAAATAATAAAAGATGAATATGATATATGTAGAATAGGTGGCGATGAATTTGCAATAATATTACACAATATAGAAAATGAGCAATATGTGTCATCGTTGGCTGATAAAATATTAAATAAGATAAATATACCATGGATTATAAATAAATATAATCTGTATATAACAGCCAGTATAGGTATAGCATTTTACTCTGAAGGTGAAGAGGATGCAAATGTGATTCTTAAAAATGCTAATATGGCTATGCATAAGGCAAAGGAAAAGGGCGGCGGCAGATTAGAATTTTATGTAGAATCTATGGATAAAGAATTGATAGAACAAATGAATTTAGAAAATAATATGAGAAATGGCTTGAAAAACAATGAATTTTTCCTAAGATATCAACCCATTATAGATATAAATACAAAACGGATTGTTGGAATGGAGGCATTGGTCAGGTGGAAACATCCTTCCAGAGGCATAGTATCTCCGGCAGAGTTTATACCTTTGGCGGAAGAAAATGGATTTATAGTAGAGTTGGGTAACTGGATACTGACTGAGGCTTGTATGAGAAATAAAGAGCTTCAAGATGAAGGATATGACCCCATATACGTTTCAGTAAATATTTCCCCAGTACAAATGCAAGAACCCAATTTTGTAAATACTGTTTTTTCAATAATAGAAGAAACTAAATTAGATCCAAAATATTTAGAACTAGAGATAACAGAGAGTGTATTTATAGGGAATTTGGATTATACTATTGAGGTGTTAAACAAATTAAAAGAAATGGGGATTAGCATTGCATTAGATGATTTTGGAACAGGATATTCTTCATTGAGTTATCTTCACAAATTGCCTTTTGATACCATGAAAATAGATCAATCATTTGTGAAAGACTTGGATAACGATAAAAGCGACAAGACAATAGTTTCTACCATAATAGATATAGGTGAAAATTTAAATATATCAGTAACGGCAGAGGGGGTAGAGACTATAAAGCAACTTAAATTTTTAAAAGATCAGCGATGTTATAGCATACAGGGGTATTATTTTAGTCCACCTGTATCCAATGATGAATTTAAAAGATTGATGAAATAGGTACTAAGTAATTGGGGTACTATAGTATTATATTAAAAAATCTAGAATTTTTAATATAATACTAATTTTTTGTTCACAATATACCTATATGGGGTATAATATAAATTAGTATTATATATTAGGAGGGAAAAATATGTATGATGTAATAATAATAGGAAAGGGTCCAGCTGGTTTATCATCATCAATATATACTGGAAGAGGAAATCTAAAAACACTGATAATAGGGAAGGATAGTGAAGCCCTTGAAAAGGCGTATATATCTAATTTTTGTTGTGCTGAGGAACAAACGGGAAAAGAGCTAATACACAAAGGTATAAAACAGGCATTGGATGTAGGTGTAGATATAGTGGAAGAGGAAGTATTGGATATTAAAAAAGAAAGTGAATTTGTAATAACTACAGATACTAAAGAATACAAATCAAAATCTGTTATTATAGCTACGGGAAAGCCTAAAATAAAAATAGATATCCCTGGAATCAATAAATATGAAGCAAAGGGAGTGCATTATTGTGTAGCCTGTGATGGCTTTTTTTATAAGGATACAAAGGTTGGTGTAATTGGGTACAATGATTATGCATATCATGAAATACTGGAGTTAGAATCCATAACTAAAGATATAACTTTATTTACTAATGGTAAAGACATAGAAATGAAAAAAGAAAATTTAGATGAGTTAAAATCTAAAGATATTAACATAAATAAAAAGAGGATAGGGGTATTAGAAGGAAACGATTATCTAGAAAAAATATCATTTGAAGATGGATCAGAAGAGGAAATAGATGGTATTTTTGTGGCATATGGCACAGCTTCTTCCGTGGATTTTGCAAGAAAATTAGGAATAACTATTGATAATCAAAATATATTGGTAGATGATAACCAACAGACCAATATACCAGGTATTTTTGCTGCAGGAGATTGTACAGGAGGTATTACACAAGTGGCTACAGCAGTAGGTCAGGGCTCCACAGCAGGCATAAGAACAAAAACATATTTACAGAAATTAAAAAAATAATAAAAAAATATTGATTTAACATACCCCTGTAGGGTATAATAAATATAAGAAAATTAATAAAGGAGAGGATCAAATGAATGTATCAGTATATTCAACCCCAACATGTCCATGGTGTGATAAGGCTAAATCATATCTTAATCAAAATAATATAGACTATACTAATTATAATGTAGCAGAGGATAGAAATGCAGCAATGGATATGATAAGAAAGTCTGGTCAAAGAGGAGTGCCTGTATTAGACATTAATGGAAAGATAATTATAGGGTTTGACAAGCCAGCTATAGATAGTGCATTGGGATTATAATAATAAAAGGTCTGATGGGGCAACTCACAGACCTTTTGTTAGTTTTACCAGAAATTAATATCACTATAATATTGACTTAACAAATTTAATATATCATTTAAAGTGAAAACATAGAAGGAGGCGATAGGAGTGAATAAATTAAATATATGCGTAGATATTGATGGAACTATAACAGCACCATATACATGGGTAGAAGATGCTAATAAGTACTTCAAAACAAAAATAACTGAAAAAGATGTAACAAAATATGAGATACATGAGGTATTGGGAGTATCTAGGGAGTCATATTTAGAGTTTTATCAGAGGCATGGGGAAAAATTGCATCTCGAAGCTAGTCCTAGAATATATGCTAAATATGGGTTAGATACAATCAATATAATGCATAATTTATATTATGTGACAGCTAGGCAAAAAAATATGGAGAATGTTACAAGAAAATGGTTTATAAAAGAAAATTTGCCCAAAGGAGAATTATTCTTATTAGGTAGTCATTATAAAGTAGAGAAGGCAAAAGAATTAAATTGTGATATCTTTATAGAAGACAGATATGAAAATGCTATACAATTAGCTACAGCTGGATTTGAAGTGCTTTTGATGGACTGTAGATACAATAGAATGCCTGTTATTCCAGGAATAACAAGGGTTTTTAATTGGCAGGAAGTAATTATGGAAATAGATAGATATCAGAAAGAAAAGATAATAAAACAAACAGCATAAAAAAGACCTTTCTTATGAATTTTAGAAAGGTCTTTTTATATTGGGAAAAATTTCCCTATGAGTTTTGACTATTCAAATATTTGAATAAAGTTAAAAAGCAAATCTCGTCTTTATCTTTTTCTGACAATTGATTTAAAAAATATGTAATAGACTTGTCCATATTATTTGATTTACAATCTATCCCATTGTCTTTTGACATAAATGCAAAAGATTCATGTTTTGTCATATTGCCAGTAAGAATCCAGTCGGTAGATACATTGAAATATTGACTAACGGATAAAATAGTATCTACAGATGGTTTATACTTGTTCTTTTCAATATCACTTAATGTGCCCTGGGATATACCTACAGACTTTGCAAACTCCCATTGAGTCAATGCCTTCGACTTCCTTAAAAATTTAAATCTACTTCCTATAGAGTTCATCTTGAACACTCCTTTCAATTTGTATATACAACATATATCTAATACCCCAATAAATGATACAATGACCATTAATTAACGTATTTAGATATATTATCATAACTTGACAATATCGGCATACCAATATATTATAGTATGAGGAAGATTTCCACGTATACATAATATATCAAAAACTGTATAAATATGTACAGAAAAATAGGAACAAAGTCTCATTTTCAAAACTTTAAAAGTTAATGGAGGTAATTTATGAATTATTCAAGGAAATTAACTGATTTAGGTGTAGAAGTAAAAAAACAATTGATAGATAAAAATATGTCTCAGAGAGAGTTTTGTAGAAAATATGGTATCCCAGAAAATAGATTCAGTGAAATATTATATGGAGTTAGACCAGGTAAAAAATACAAAAAGATAATCAAAAAGGCATTGGATTTAGATTAATTTATGTTTATTATCATCTCTTAATAATGGAAACAATAACAATAAAACATAAAGTTTTTAAAGGGTCAGATAAAAAAATCTGGCCCTTTAAAAATAAATGATAATAATATGGTCGATATGGGTATATCAAAAATATAGGGTTAAACAAATAAAATTTTTAGACAAACTTATTTTATTGATAAAAAAATATCAAAGAGTGTTTAGGACACAGTACACATGTATTGAAATACGGACACGCACAATAAAGCTCATATATACAAGGATTTGAAGATGATTATCATTCAAAATCAAATAAATAATGTACGAAAACAATACATTATTTCAGGTAACATTTGACAAAAATAATTCAATGAATAGGTATAAACCCAAACTTTGGTAGAAGATTTTTTTGATGGCATATCTTTTGCAATACATATAAGGGAAAGGTTTTAGAATTGTATATTGTATATAATTTAGGAGGGATAAGATTATGAATTATGACAACCTTTTATTAAAAAAGGAAGAAAATGTATGTGTTTTAAGTATCAACAATCCAAAATCGTTAAATGCTCTAAATACAGCGGTTTTGAAGGAATTAGACAAGGCTTTAGACGAAATAGCGGCAGATGATGAAATCTCCGTTATAATTTTAACAGGTGAGGGCAAGGCCTTTGTTGCTGGAGCAGATATAGTTGAAATGAAGGAAAAGAATGCAGAAGAAGGAAGAATTTTTGGAGAATTAGGGGCAAATGTTTTCAGAAAGATTGAATTGATGGAGAAGCCAGTAATAGCAGCTGTAAATGGATTTGCTCTAGGTGGAGGTTGTGAACTTTCTATGTCATGTGATATTAGAATAGCTAGTGAAAAGGCTAAGTTCGGACAACCAGAGGTAGGTCTAGGTATTACGCCTGGATTTGCAGGTACTCAAAGATTGCCTAGATTAGTAGGGCTTGGAAAGGCAAAAGAATTAATATTTACTGCTGATATGGTAGGTGGCAGTGAAGCAGAAAAAATAGGTCTAGTAAATAAAGTTGTTCCTCATGAAGAACTTATGAATGAAGCTATGAATATGGCAAAGAAAATTGCTGCTAAGGGACCAATCGCAGTTAAATATGCAAAGACTGCAATTAACAGAGGAATAGAAACAGATATAGAGACAGGAATGGCAATAGAAAAAGATATATTTGGTCTATGTTTTGCAACTGAAGATCAAAAAGAAGGTATGACTGCATTTGTAGAAAAAAGAAAGCCAGATTTCAAAAATAAATAGGTAATTGTATATATAGTTGGTTTCTCACTTACTATAAATTTTTATAAAAGGTTTCAAAGATTTATTCTCTCACATATATTTTTAAGGTTTTAAGGTTAAGGTTTTAAGGTTAAGATTTAAGGTTAAGGTTTTTTTATATTTACAATTCGAACACCATATTAATGAGGAGGTAGTTAAGTATGAAGGTATGCGTATTAGGTGCAGGAACTATGGGTTCAGGTATTGCTCAAGCATTTGCTCAAAAAGGTCATCAAGTTATACTAAGAGATTTGGACCAAAAGTATATTGATAAGGGATTAGCAGTAATCTCTAAAAATTTAGGAAGATTAGTAAAAAAAGAAAAAATGACAGAAGATCAAAAGAACGATATCTTAGGAAATGTAACCACAACAACAGAATTAAAAGATGCCAAGGATGTAGACTTAGTTGTAGAAGCGGCAGTAGAAAATATGGATATTAAAAAGAAAATATTTGCAGAACTAGACGAAGTATGTAATAAAAAAGCTATATTAGCATCAAATACATCTTCATTATCAATAACAGAAATAGCCAGTGCTACCAATAGACCAGACAAAGTAATAGGAATGCATTTCTTTAATCCAGTACCAGTTATGAAATTGGTAGAAGTAATAAAGGGTATAGCAACATCAGATGAAACAAAGGATACCATAGTAGAATTATCAAAAGATTTAGGAAAGAGTCCAGTAGAAGTAGAAGAGGCTCCAGGATTTGTAGTTAATAGAATACTTATACCAATGATAAATGAAGCAGTGGGTATATTGGCAGATGGAGTAGCTACAGCAGAAGATATAGACACAGCTATGAAATTAGGTGCAAACCATCCAATAGGACCATTGGCGTTGGCAGATCTTATAGGAAATGATGTTAACTTAGCAATAATGGAAGTACTTTATAACGAATTTGGAGATACTAAGTATAGACCTCATCCACTACTAAGAAAGATGGTAAGAGGAGGACTATTAGGTAGAAAGACTGGTAAAGGATTCTACGATTATACTAAATAATTTTTGACGATTCTATTATGGAGGTGTAATACATGGATAAAGTTATTACTATTGACAAAGCCATTGACCATATTAAGGACGGTATGACTATAATGGTTGGTGGATTCCTAGGTTGTGGAAGCCCTCATAGATTAATAGATGCATTGGTAAATAAAGGTGTGAAGGATTTAACTATCATAGCAAATGATACTGCTTATGTTGACTATGGTGTAGGTAAATTGGTAGTCAATAAACAGGTAAAAAAGGTTATAGCTTCCCATATAGGTACCAACAAAGAGACTGGAAGACAGATGAACGAAAAAGAAACAGAAGTGGAGCTTGTACCCCAGGGGACCCTTGCAGAAAGGATTCGTTCAGGCGGGTCAGGACTTGGTGGTTTTCTTACTCCAACAGGTGTTGGAACTATAGTTGAAGAAGGCAAAGAAAAGATGGATATAGATGGTACAACATATATACTTGAATTGCCATTGAAGGCAGATATTGCATTAATTGGAGGTTCCAAAGTAGATAAAAAGGGAAATATATACTACAATAAAGCCACTAAAAACTTTAACCCAGTTATGGCTACGGCAGCAGATGTAGTAATAGTTGAGGCGGAAGAATTAGTGGAGATAGGAGATATAAACCCTAATGATGTAATGACTCCTTCAGTGTATGTTGACTACATAGTAGGGGGTGGAAAATAATGAATGTAAAAGAGCTTATAGCAAGGAGAGTTGCCAAGGAATTAAAGGACGGAGATGTGGTAAACCTAGGTATAGGACTTCCTACTATGGTAGCTAATTATATTCCAGAGGGAATGGATGTGACGTTTCAATCTGAGAATGGATTTGTAGGATTGGGACCAGCACCAGAGGAAGGAAAAGAAGACAAAGATTTAGTAAATGCAGGGGGATTACCAGTAACAATAAAGGCTGGAGGAGCATTTTTTGACAGTGCAGAGTCCTTTGGAATAATAAGAGGAGGACATGTGGACGCCACAGTATTAGGAGCGTTACAGGTAGATGAAAAAGGAAATTTGGCCAACTGGATGATACCAGGAAAGATGGTACCAGGAATGGGAGGAGCCATGGACTTGGTAGTAGGAGCAAAGAAGGTTATAGTGGCGATGACCCATACAGCTAAAGGAAATCCTAAGATATTAAAAGAGTGCAAACTGCCTTTAACAGCTGCTGGACAGGTAGATATGATAATAACAGAAATGGGAGTAATGGAAGTAACAGATAAGGGATTGTTGTTAACAGAGATCGGACCTGAAGTTACAGTGGAAGATATAAAGGCTGCTACAGAGGCGGACATTCTAGTAGCTAAAGACTTAAAGAAGATGGAAGTTTAGTACAATAAAATAAAAGTCTTCACCTATTATTTCTTAAAATAATAGGTGGAGACTAAACATTATTTCCATTTTATAAAAAACATAGTAAAAAAAGGAGGTAGAACAAATGTTTAAAAAATTCACAAAGGGTTGCGTAACTATTGTACAAAAGTATTTACCAGATCCATTCCTATTTGCAGTGATACTTAATTTCATAGTTTTTATACTTGGAATGGTAGTTACAGGGCAGGGACCAAAGGATATGGTACTTCATTGGGGTAACGGATTTTGGAACTTATTAGCATTTTCTATGCAAATGGTATTAGTACTAGTTACAGGTCATGCATTAGCTAATGCACCTATAATCAAAAGATTTTTAGCTAATTTGGCTAAAATAGCCAAAACTCCATCTCAAGCTATATTGGCAGTTACATTTATAAGTATAATAGCTTGTTGGATTAACTGGGGATTTGGCCTAGTAATAGGTGCCCTTTATGCAAGACAGTTAGCTAAGAGGGTAAAAAATGTGGACTATAGATTGCTTATAGCATCGGCTTACTCTGGTTTCGTGGTATGGCATGCTGGTATATCTGGTTCTATACCACTAAAATTAGCTACAGCAGGTGCAGACTTGGCTAAGGCTACTAATAATGCAGTGACTGAACCTGTATCAACATCTCTTACAATATTTTCACCTTTTAACTTGATTATCAGTGGAATTATATTAATTACTATGCCTTTGTTAAATAAGGCAATGCATCCATCGGAAGATGAAGCTATAGCAGTAGATCCTGAACTCTTAGAAGATGAAAATCTTGAACCTAATATAGAAAATCCAACTCCAGCAGATAAGATGGAAAACAGTCCAGTTTTATCAATACTTATAGGTATAATGGGTATAGCATTTGCAGTATTCTATTTTGCCAAAAATGGATTTGCTCTTAACCTCAATATAGTAAACTTCTTATTCTTATTTGCAGGTATAATACTTCATGGAACACCAAAGAGATATATAGGTGCAGTTGCAGAAGCAACTAAAGGTGCATCAGGTATAATTCTTCAATTCCCATTCTATGCAGGGATAATGGGAATGATGGTTGGTGTCAATCCTGAAACAGGATCATCTTTTGCAGGAGTAATATCTGAAGGATTTGTAAACATATCTACACCTACAACATTCCCACTGTTTACATTCTTGAGTGCAGGTATAGTAAACTTCTTCGTACCATCAGGTGGAGGACAATGGGCAGTACAGGCACCAATAATGATGCCTGCAGGAAATGCGTTGGGTGTGTCTACAGCCAAAACAGGTATGTCTATAGCATGGGGAGATGCTTGGACCAATATGATCCAACCTTTCTGGGCGTTACCAGCATTAGGTATAGCAGGATTAGGTGCTAGAGATATAATGGGATTCTGTGTTATCGACTTGATCTATACAGGAATCATAATAGCATTAGGTCTTATGTTTTTATAAAGGCAAAAAAACCCTCTTTACTGCTACAGTAAAGGGGGTTAAAAACAAAGAATTTAGACAGAATACTCATAAAATTGACAAAATTAGCAAAACAACTATTACATAAATTGTGAATATCGTCTTTTAGACGATAATAAATATAATTTAAAAGGAGGTTGTATTGATGAGAGAAGTAGTAATTGCAAGTGCAGCAAGGACACCAATAGGAACATATGGTGGAGCATTTAAAAATGTAGATGCAGTAAAATTAGGTATTGTAGCAGCAAAGGCAGCGATAGAAAGAGCAGGAATAAAGCCAGAGATGATAGAAGAAGTGTTATTTGGGAATGTACTTCAAGCAGGAATAGGACAAAATACAGCAAGACAGGTGACTATAGGGGCAGGATTACCTCAGGAGACACCAGCAATTACAATAAATAAAGTATGTGGTTCAGGACTTAGAACAGTGAGTATGGCAGCCCAATTTATAGCATTGGGAGATGCAGATATAATATTGACTGGAGGAACAGAAAATATGAGCATGGCTCCATATTTGTTGCCCAATGAAAGATGGGGACAGAGAATGGGAGATGGCAAGGTAGTAGACTATATGGTACATGATGGATTGTGGGATATATTCAATGAATATCATATGGGAATAACAGCAGAAAATATAGCAGAGAGATGGAATATAACAAGGGAAGCCCAAGATGAGTTTTCATTGACAAGCCAATTGAGAGCAGAAAAGGCCATAAAAGAAGGCAGATTTAAAGATGAAATAGTACCAGTAGAAGTACCACAGAGAAAGGGAGATCCAATACTAGTAGATACAGATGAGCATCCTAAATTTGGATCAACAATAGAAAAACTAGGAAAATTGAGACCAGCATTTAAAAAGGGTGGAACAGTAACAGCAGGAAATGCATCAGGAATAAATGATGGAGCAGCAGCATTGATAGTAATGTCTAAAGAAAAGGCAGATGAATTGGGCATTAAGCCATTGGCAACAATCAAGGGATATGGTTCAGCAGCATTAGATCCAGCAATAATGGGATATGGACCAGTGCCAGCAACTAGAAAGGCATTGAAAAAA